>JAPLCL010000116.1 GCA_026392265.1 Actinomycetota bacterium | reverse complement strand
CGGAGCATCGGCGTCCGCACCCGTGGTCTCCGGTGGGCGGTCGATCGGGCGCGTGACCGTCAGCCAGGCGAACGGGCGCCTGCTCACCGCCGAGGAGGTCCAGCTGGGACAGCAGCTCAACCGCATGCACCTTGTGGCGGGTATCACGTCCGCGGTGATCGCGTTCGCCATCGGCTTGTATCTCGCGCTCACTCTCTCTCGCCCGCTACGGCGCATTCGCACGGGTGCCGAGGCGATGGGGGCGGGCGATCTGGACGTGCGCGTAACGGAGACGGGCGACGACGAGATCAGCGCGGTCGCGAAAGCGCTCAACGGGCTTGCCGAGACGCTGCAGCGTGAGGAGGAGCTGCGCAAGGAGAGCGTGGCCGACCTGGCGCACGAGCTGCGCACCCCGGTGATGGGCCTCCTGGCTCGCGTGGAGGCTGCGCAGGACGGCGTGTTCGACGACGAGGCCGCCAACCTCGCCGCGATGCACGACGAAGCCTTGCGCCTGACGCGGCTGCTCGACGATCTGTCGGCGCTGGCCGACGCCCAGCGTCCGGGCCTCCTCCTGTCAGGAGAGCCGGTTGATCTCTCGGCGGTCGCGGCAGGGCCGGCCGAGGCGCTCGGGCAGGCCTTTGCCGAAAAGCGCATCGCTTTCACCACCGACCTCCATGTGGCGGTCGTGGCCGGCGACCGCAAACGCCTGGAGCAGGTCGTGGTCAACCTCCTTACGAATGCTTTGCGGTACACCGATGCGGGAGGCCACGTGAGCCTGAGCGTGCGGCAGGTGGGCGCTGACGCTGTGATCGAGGTCGCGGACAGCGGTGTCGGCATCCCCCCCGAAGATCTGCCGCACGTGTTCACGCGCTTCTGGCGCGGCGAGAAGTCGCGCTCTCGCGCCACGGGCGGGGCGGGCATCGGGCTTTCCATCGTCCAGGAGCTGGTGCGCGCGCACGGCGGGCGAGTCACCGTGGAGAGTACCGTCGGGCAAGGCAGCGTCTTTCGCGTGGTCATGCCCTGTCGAGAGCCGGCGCTCGCGGGGACCTCGTGAGCATTGCGCACTTCGCAGGTACCATCTGCCAATCATGGGTTCAGACAAGGAGTCCGCATGAAGTACCTGTTCATCCTCAACGATCCGGCGTATGGCACTGAGCGCAGCTACAACGCCCTTCGCCTGGCCATGAAAGTGCGCAAACAGGAGCCCAAGGCGGAGATCGCCATCTTCCTGATGGGCGACGCCGTCATCTGTGCGAAGCGCGGCCAGAAGACGCCTGACGGGTACTACAACCTCGAGCGCATGCTCAAACCGTTCACACGTCACGGCGAGGTGCTGCTCTGCAGCACGCGCATGGACGCGCGTGGCATGGAGCCAGACGAAGCGACCCCGGGTGCGCGCCGCAGCTCAATGGACGAGCTCACCCAGCGGACACTGGCGGCCGACAAGGTGCTCGTCTTCTGATATGGCGCCCGAGAAGAGGGAGCGTAGCTTGGACGCGGCGCAGATCTACCTGGACCACAACGCCAGCACGCCGATCGATTCGTCGGTGCAGGCGGCGATGGCGCCGTACCTCGCCGCGTCTTTCGGCAACCCGTCGAGCGGCCACTGGGCCGGAGAGCCCGCTCGCGAGGCGGTAGAGGCCGCGCGCGCTCAGGTCGCTGCGCTCCTCGGCTGCGCGCCGGGAGAGGTCGTGTTCACCAGCGGCGGTACCGAGGCGAACAACGCGGCGCTGACCGGTGTCTTCTTCGCCGCCGCGGGGCGCAGCCGCCACATCGTGACGACGCGGATCGAGCATCCGACGATCATCGAGCCCTGCCGCTTCCTCGAGCGTCTCGGCGCGACGGTCACCTATGTCGGTGTCGACGCGATGGGCATGGTCGACCCCGACGCTATCCGCCGGGCGCTGCGCCCAGACACCATCCTTGTCTCGGTGATGCACGCCAACAACGAGGTGGGGACGATCCAGCCGGTCGGGCAGATCGCCGCCATCACGCGTGAGGCCGGCGTGCTGCTGCACAGCGACGCGGCGCAGTCGGTAGGTAAGCTCGCCACCGACGTGGACGCGCTCGGCGTCGACCTGCTGTCGATCGCCGGCCACAAGTTCTACGGGCCCAAGGGCGTGGGCGCTCTGTACATGCGCCGCGGCGTGAGCCTCGAGCCGTTCATGCACGGCGCGTCCCACGAGAGCGGACG
>JAPLCL010000118.1 GCA_026392265.1 Actinomycetota bacterium | reverse complement strand
CGCCCGCGCCATGTGAGAGAATCCGGGCCGCAACCGAGTACTCGCGCGCCGCGCGCCGCGGCCGCTTCCGCAGTGGAGGGATGCCATGATCGAGCGCTACACGCTTCCCGAGATGGGCGCGATCTGGACCGAAGAGGCCAGGATGCGCGCCTGGCTCGATGTCGAGATCGCCGCCGTCAAGGCGTGGCACAAGCTCGGCAAGGTGCCGCGCGAGGCGGTCGCCGAGATCGAGGCCAAGGCCGCCTTCGACGTGGCCCGCGTCGCCGAGATCGAGGCGACCACGAACCACGACGTCATCGCCTTCCTCACCAACGTCGCCGAGTACGTCGGCGAGTCCAGCAAGTACGTGCACTACGGCATGACCAGCAGCGACATGCTCGACACCGGGCTGGCGCTACAGCTCAAGCGTGCGGGGGAGCTCCTCGAACGCGACCTCGTCGCGCTGGGCGAGGTACTCAAGCGGCGCGCCTTCGAGTTCAAGGACACCATGCAGGCGGGGCGCACGCACGGCATCCACGCCGAGCCCATCACGTTCGGCATGAAGCTCGGCATGTGGGCCTTCGAGGTGAGCCGCCAGCTCAAACGCATGCGCGTGGTCACGGTGAACGTCTCCGTCGGCAAGATCAGCGGCGCTGTGGGCGCCTACAACAACATCGATCCGCGAGTGGAAGACCTGGTCTGCGAGGATCTCGGCCTGGGACGCGAGCCGATCAGCAACCAGGTGGTGCAGCGCGACCGTCATGCCGCCTTCCTCAGCTGTATCGCCATCGTCGGCGCCAGCCTCGAGAAGTTCGCCACCGAGGTACGGCACCTGCAGCGCACCGAGGTGCGGGAGGCCGAGGAGGCTTTTGGCACGGGCCAGAAGGGGTCCTCGGCCATGCCGCACAAGCGCAACCCCATCCTCAGCGAGCGTATGGCCGGCTGTGCGCGCGTATTGCGCGGGAACGCGCTTGTGGGCATGGAGAACGTGGCCCTGTGGCACGAGCGCGACATCAGCCACAGCTCGGCCGAGCGCATCGTCATCCCCGACAGCTGCATCCTCCTCGACTACATGCTGCAGAAGTCCACGCGCCTGTTCGACACGCTCGTCGTGAACGAGGACACCATGCTGGCAAACCTGGGCCAGAGCTACCGCCTCGTCTTTAGCGGGGCGGTCCTGCTGGCCCTGGTCGACAAAGGCATGCTGCGCGACGACGCCTACCGCGTGGTGCAGGATTCGGCGATGCACGCCTGGCGCGAGGGCGTCGACTTTGGCCTGCTCATCAAGCAGAACGCCGCGGCGATGGCCGTCATGAGCCCCGCAGAGGTCGACGCGGCCATGGACCCGGCACAGTACACGGCCGGACGCGACGTGATCTTCGGGCGGCTCAAGGAGCTGGAGTTCTAGCCGTCCAGCCTACTCCCCCTGGTCGTCGGCCAGCACCCCCCGCATGATCGAGCAGTTGTCGGCGGCCGCGCACCACTCGACGCAGCCGTTGTCGAAGCGCGGGTTCTCCACCATGGCGCCGCAGCCCGGGCACTTGCGGCGCTGATCGTCTTTGAAGTACTCGATCGGCTTGCCACAGCTCGGGCAGAGGACGTCGAAGATGTCGTCCGCGGTCCAGTTGATGCGGTCCTGACCGGGGCACCTGCCGATGTTCATCGCGCCTCCTCACCTCGCCGCCGAGAGGCGGCTCCTGAGTAGCTGGATTCCCGCCGACCACGAGGGCGAACCCACGGCATCCTAAAGGGGGGCGGCCCTCCCGCCGAGAATCTAGGGGAAACCGATACGCGCGCCGGCGGAGCCGGCGCTCAAGGAGGGCCGATGGCCACCTGTGCCAGCTGCGGCAAGGAGATCCGCGACAACGATTGGACGTGTGGCAACTGCGGCGCCCCGGTGGCCACATCAGGAGCGGCCTCCGGCTCAGGCGCCGGCTCCTCCGGCTACGCGTCCAGCTACGAGCCGCCGGCCGACTATGGCGCCCCGGTGGCCTATGGTGCTCCGGCAGCGCCCCCAGCGATGAAGAGCGGCCTCTCGCATTCCACGGTCACCATCATCATCGTGGCCGCACTCGCCGTGGTGGCGATCATCGCGGTGTGGTTCTTCTTCGTCCGTGGCACCGGCGGCACCTCGCCGTTCCTCGGCACCTGGAACGAGCCCAATGGAGGAGCGGCCACCGTCGAGATCACGTTGAAGAGCGGGGACTTCAAGGTGAAGATGACCGGCACGGACGCGAGCGGAAACGAGAAAGCGTACACGATCCCCGCGCACCTCGACGGCTCGGACCTGGCGATCACGGTCGACGACTTCGTCAAAGCCACCGGCGACAAGGAGAAGGCGGCGCAGGCGAAAGCGATATTCGAGACCCTCATCAAGGACTTCCGCATCGTGTTCACAGTGAAAGACCCCACGCACCTCAAGATGGCCGTCGAGGGGACGCCGGTCGGTGGCACGGTGACAGCCCAGGCCACCAACTCCTCCACCGTGCTCGTCAAGGACGACTAGCTCGCGTACCATGGCGCTATGAGCGCCGCCCCGAGCCGCATCAGAGCCGCCTCCCGTAGCGACCTGCCCGAGGTCGTCGACCTGCTCAACGCCTGCGACGTCGCGGAAGTCGGCCAGCCCGACACCACGGCCGACGATATCGAGAGCGATTGGGGCATGGAGGGCTTTGAGCTCGCTCACGATGCGTGGGTCGCCACCGGCGACGGACGGGTCCTCGCAGGATATGCCTACGTCGGCGACCAGTTTCGTACGGGCGAGCTCGAGGCAGACCTCTGGGTGCGCCCCGAGCGCGAGGAGCCGGCGCTGGCGACTCGCCTGCTGAACCTGGCCGAGCGCCGCGGCCGCGAGCTGGCGGCCTCACGGGGGTACGAGACCCCGATGCTCGACGTCTTCTGCATCGGGGTCAACCACGCCAAACGCGAGCTGCTGCTGCGGCGCGGCTACGCGCTGTCGCGCACGGTCTACCGTATGAGCGCCGACCTCGGCCACGGGGTGGTCGCGCTGCCGGTCCCGGAGGGCATCGCCATCCGAGCGTTTCGCGTCGACGCCGACGCGCGCGTCATGTTCGACGCCATGAACGAGGCCTTCGAAGACCACTTCCGCCAGAGCGAAGAACCGTTCGACGCCTGGAGCGCGCGACTCCTCGGCCACGCCGATTTCGACGCGGACCTCTGGTTTCTGGCGTGGGACGGCGACGAGGCGGTCGCCGCGCTGATCGCCTACGACCACGGCGACCTCGGCTGGGTCAAGGGGCTTGGCGTGCGCCGTCCCTGGCGCCGCCGGGGGCTCGGCGGCGCCATGTTGGCGCACACCTTCGCCGCGCTGGCGGCTCGCGGGCAGCGGCGCGTGGAGCTGGGGGTCGACGCCGAAGGCGAGACTCAGCCGCTGCGTATGTACGAGCGCGCCGGCATGCACGTGACCTTCACCTACGAGCTGTACGCCAAGCCGCTCGGCGCCTGAGCCCTCACAATCCCCGCCCAAACCATCCTGGCTGTCGTCACCGCGACGAGGAGACGACGGGGGTTGGCGGCGGACGCCAGGGGGAAGAGGCTCGACGACAATCGCGAAAGGAGCGCGTATGAGAAGGGTCCTCACGGCCTCAGCCCTCGCCGTCCTGCTGCTGCTGGTCGTCGCCGCCTGCGGATCGTCCGGCGGAAGCGCCGAGACGCCGGCGTCGACGCCGGCCGCGACTCCTGCGGCGACCGACACGGGCACACCCGCCGGAGACGCAGCGACCAGCGATGGCGCCACGGTCTTCGCGTCCAACTGCGCCGGCTGCCACGGGACGGACGGTTCCGGCGGTTCCGGACCCGACCTGCGGAACGAAGCCAGCATCGATAAGGTCGTAGCACAGGTGACCGATGGCGGCGCCAACATGCCCGCGTTCGCGGGCAGGCTCTCTGACGCCGAGATCCAGTCGGTGGCGGAGTACGTGACCAACGGGTTCAAATAGCCCACGCGGCGTACGACCCGCATCTGGATGAGGCCGGAGGAGATCGCTTCCCGGCTGCTTCCGCGTCCAACCTCAGTCACCGACCCTGGGATATCATCGAGCCCACCAGATGAGCGACAGCCCGGAAGTATCCCGCGTGCGCACGATCCGCCCGGCAGTGAGTGAGCTGGACGCGACCGTGCGCGTGCCGGGCTCGAAGAGCATCACCAATCGGGCGCTGCTCCTCGCGGCTCTCGGCGCCGGGCCCTCGACCCTGCGCGGCGCCCTCGCCGCCGACGACACGCTGGCCTTCGCCGCCGGGCTGCGCGCGCTCGGCTTTGCCGTGGACGAGGGTGCCGGCGGCTGGCGGGTGCAGGGCGCCGCCGGCCGCATCCCGATCGCCGACGCCGACGTCTTCTGCGCAGAGGCGGGCACCGCGGCGCGGTTCCTGCTTGCGGCCTGCGCCGCCGGCGCGGGCCGCTACCGGCTGGACGCGGCGCCCCAGCTCCGCCGCCGACCGCTCGCGCAGCTCCTCGAGGCGCTGCGCGCCCAGGGGGCACGGACAGAGCCGCCAGACGCCGACCGCCTGCCGCTGACGCTCGAGGCTCGCGGCCTGACCGGCGGCAACCTGCGGCTGCCCGGCGACACCTCGAGCCAGTTCATCTCGGCGCTGCTCATGGCGGCGCCACTCGGGCGCGCCCCCCTGGAGCTGACCGTCGACGGCCTCGTGAGCCGGCCCTACGTCGACATGACCCTTGCGATGATGGCGCAGTTCGGCGTGACTGCCGAGCGCCGCGAGCACGAGCACTTCAGTGTGGCCCCGGGCGTCTACGGCGGCCGCGACTACGCCGTCGAGCCGGATGCCTCCACGGCGTCGTACTTCTTCGCCGCCGCCGCCATCACCGGCGGCCGCGTCAAGGTGCTCGGGCTGCGCCGTGAGAGCGGTCTCCAGGGAGACGTCCGCTTCCTTGACGTGCTGGGGGCGATGGGCTGCTCTGTGAGCGAAGAGCCGGACGGCGTCGTGGTGGCCGGCCCAGCTGCGCCCGCCGGCCCCGGCACGCCCGCCGGCCTGACCGTCGACATGAGCGACATCTCGGACACGTTCATGACCCTGGCGGCCGTGGCCCCCTTCGCGAGCTCGCCCGTGACCATCACGGGCATCGCCAACGTGCGCCTCAAGGAATCCGACCGTATCGCCGCCATGGAGAGTAACCTCCGGCGCCTGGGCATCAAGACGGCCTCCGGCCCCGACTTCCTGCGCGTGTACCCCGGCACGCCGACCGGCGGGCGCATCGACCCGCACGGCGACCACCGAATCGCGATGTCGTTCGCCGTGCTCGGGCTGCGAGCCCACGGCGTGGTCGTCGAGGACCCCGACTGCGTGAGCAAGACCTGCCCCGAGTTCTTCGAGCTTTGGGCGGCGCTGGAGCAGGGAACAGGCTGAACGGGGCAAAGAGAGGGCATAGTCACCGCGACCGCACACGCGTCACCCAGCCGGGAGGGCGAGCATGGACGACGAGACCACGGGCAGACTGCCCGACGACAGTTCCGCACAGCCGCCGGGAGGCGGCGAGACGCCAGCCGGCGCCGCCGACACGGCGGAGACGGCCGTTACTCCGCCCGACGCCGGTGAGACCCTGGTCGCGCCGGCCTCCGACGCCGCCGCTACCCGCGTCATGAGCGGCGAAGCCGCCGCCGAGACGCGCGTGATGCCGGCGACCGGTGACGTGGCGTCTCCGCCGCCTTCGCCGCCGCGACCGCAGCCGACGCTCATGATGTCGCGGCCGCCCAAACAGAGTTCCAGCACTTGGTGGATCG
>JAPLCL010000141.1 GCA_026392265.1 Actinomycetota bacterium | reverse complement strand
CGAAGAGCACGGCCGCCGCGGCGACCGCGGCCAGCGTCGCGGCGGCGACTGCGACGCGCAGCCTCCGCGTGCCCAGGGCGGCGCGCAGGCGCCGGCCGAGGCCGGCTCGCGGCTGCCGCTCGGCGGCAGCCGCGGCCACGTGGAGGCGCATCTGGTCCCAGTAGTCTGGCCGGTGGTCGGGCTCGTCCAGGAGCCGCAGCTTCTCGCCAAGTTCCCTGTCACGGATCTCGTCCATCACTGCACCTCGGAGCTCAGCGACGGGCCCAGACGGCGGCGCAGCGTCGCTCGAGCGGTGGACAGGCGCGAGGCCAGCGTGCCCATGGGCACCCCGAGGATCTCGGCCGTCATCGCGTAGTCGTAGCCGTCGCGGTCGACGAGCAGGACCGCGAGCCGCTGTTCGGGCGGAAGGGTGGCGAAGGCGTCGGCCAGTGCGGTGCGCGTGGCCAGGGCGTCGGCAGGGTCGGGTTCGCAGTCCGGCGGCTCCGGGAGGTCTTCCGGCGCGAGCGGGTAGAGGCGATCGGCGCGGGCGATGGCGTCACAGCACGCCCGGTACGTGATGCGGCACAGCCAGGTACCCAATGACGACTCGCCGCGAAAGCCGCGGAGCGAGCGGTAGACCCTCAGGGTCACTTCCTGCAGGACGTCGTCCATCAACTGGCGATCTCCGAGGACGTGAAAGGCGACGATGCGCAGGCGACGGTCGTAGTGACGCATGACGTCGATGAACGCCTCGTCGTCGCCGCGCACGGCGGCGGCGAGGACGTCGGCGTCGACCTCCTCGGTCCTCTGGACGCAAGCGGACAGGGCCGTCCCTCCCTCTGGGCGCGTGACCCGCTCACGTGCGAGCGTAGCAGGAAAGGACTGGAGCCGGAGCGTTGACGTGTGCCCGAAACTGGCGTTTCTACCGGCCGCGAACGTAGTCGCGTTCATGAAGCCGCTCCCTCCCTTCAGTCTGACAGACCGGGGAAGGGCGTCGTTTCTTCGTTCGGACTCAGGGACTGGTCGCCGCCGGCGGTCGCGGGGGCCTACGGAGTGGAGCCCGGCAGCACCCAGTCCTTCCCGGTGGCCAGACGCGCGCGCAACGTGTAGCCGTTGCCGGCTTCGGTGAGCGCATACGCGAAGTCGCCCGTCGCCGGGCCCTGCGTCATGGCGACGTGCGTCCACGGGCTCTGCGGCCAGATCGGCAGGCCGGGCTGCAGGCCGACGGGCCCGCCGCCGGCCACGTCGGCCACGTCCGGGAGGGCGCCGGCGTGAGCCCGGGCCCAGAGCTCCACATACTGCTGCACGAGGGCTAGCCCGGCCTTGGTGGACGCGTCGCGTTCGTCCTTGAGCCACTTGGGCACGCCGCCGGTGACTTTGTAGGAGCCCTTGGAGAGGTGGCCGACCAGGGTGAAGGCGCTCAGGTCGGCCTTCACCGTGTACGTGTAGGTGCCTTTCGAGGTGCCGGGAGCCATCGTGCCGCCGGTCCAGGGATTGCCGGGCCAGACCGGGGCGACGAGGGCGCCGCCCTTCTTCACGTCCGTCTGCGCCGGGTAGACGAAGCCGTTGCTCTCGGCCTGCGTATTGATGTAGCCCTGCAACAGCAGGATGTTCATCTGCACCTGCTTGTCGACGAAGCTCTCGGCCGCGCTCGCGGCGGCCGGCAGCGTGGCGGCGAGAAGCAGCACGGCGACGAGCGCGAGAAGGAGGATGCTGAAGCGGCGCGTTCTCATGGGTACCCCCAGGAAGGTTTGCAGCACGGTGTCGCTCAAGTCTGGCCGGGGCGCCGGAGGCGGTCAACCGCGCCGCCGGCGCGGGCGCCCCGCGGCCGCGCGCCTGAGCGGCGCCGCAGGGCCTGATACGATGCGTCCCGAGGCGCCGCGGGGCCGCGATGGGCGCACCAGCGACGCGAAGGGGGAGATGCCGGTGGAAGCCAGGATCCCGACCCGCATGGGCGACGGTTTCATGGTCGAGATGACGCGCAGCGAGCTGCGCGCCGATATCGAGCAGGCGACGATGCAGGCGGCGGCCAAGGCCAAGGTACCGCCGCTCACCGCCGACGAGCAGGCCCACCTGCTCGACATCTACGCGTCTCCGGCGGCGTTCACCGCCGTCGATATCGGCGACCAGGTCGTGCTCAGCTGCGACGGCGGCGGCAGCAAGATGACCGGCACGGACCTTCAGGATCTACTGGAGAGCGAGCAGCGCCTCGGCCAGGACATCCTTGAGCTCTGGCACATCGAGTACAGCTACAAGGCGATCAAGACGATCCTGCCCTTCCAGCAGCAGGTGATGCAGAACGCGCAGCTCATGCTCACGGCGCCCGTCCAGTATGGCGCGCAGCCCAACCTCGCCTTCTACAGCAAGCCCGACGGTCCGGCCGGTAACTGGTTCGAGCTGCTGCCCAAGGGCGACATCGCGGGGGCACGGGCGGCGATCCATGAGGCGATGGACTACGCGACGCAGGACATGGAGTACGTCGCCGACGGCATGATCGCGGCCGGCGCCGACGGGGTCGACTTCGACACCACCGGCGGCGCCGG
>JAPLCL010000198.1 GCA_026392265.1 Actinomycetota bacterium | reverse complement strand
GCGGCGAAGTCGATCGCCGCGCCGAGCCCCTCCTCGAGCAGGTCGGGCGTGAACTGCGACGGACGCAGAAAGTGGAGGTCCGGATAGGTGATGACCGCGTGGAGGGCGGCCAGCGGGAACAGGTTGGGGAACACCAGCGCCCGCCCGCGCTGCAAACGCCCGCCGGCCACCACGTCCTCGGGGTACCGCGGCGTCGTCGCCATCACTTTTTCGGGGCAGAAGAAACAGCCTTCGCGGGACGTCCGCGCCAGTTCGTCGGCGTACGCCCAGTCGGTCTTGCCGTAGAACGTCTCTTCCTTTGTGGCCAGCTCGGATGAGGCGACCGCCGTCATACCGGTGAGCGGGTCGCGACGCACCTCGATGGTCTGCTCGGCGTACTCCATACCGGCCAGGGGGCTGAAGAAGGCCGCCGTCTCGACGCTGCGTTCGAACCTGATGCGCTCCATGCGGCCCTCCACGGCTGAGTGTATGTCCTGCGGCGATGGTACGGCGGTGAGCCGGCGACGGCAACGGCAACAGTGCGGCCGGCCATCCTGGCGTCCTACAATGGTGTGCAAAGCAGCGCGAGGGAGCTCCCGGAAGGGGAAGGGCAAGCATGAGCTGGAAGCTATGGATCGTCGTCGGCTTCGCCGTGGTCTTCATGGTCGGAGTGGGCATGGCCGCCCGCGCCCTGGTCATGGACGTATCCAGGAACGTGGCCGTCGGCGACGTTCTCAAGGACCACGACGCCGAGCTGCGCAGCATCCCCGGCGTGCAGTCGCTGGGCACTCACTCCGGCGGCGGCGAGCCCGCCCACATCGTCGTGTACGTCGACAAGCTGACGCCTTCGGTGAGGGCTGCGGTGCCGGCCACCCTCGATGGCTACCGCGTCGACGTCGAGGAAGAGCCGGTCCTGCCGCCGTCGCCGCCGATGCTCGTCGGCATAGTCACGAACGTCACCATGGCAACGCCGACGCAGACCGCCGCCGGGATCGCCGGCGTGCTGACGATCGAGGGCGACCTCTACGCGGCGGGCTACGGCGAATCGGCGTCCGCCCCCCGCACCATGGAGGTGCGCGTGCCCACCGCCGTGCAAGTCTGGCGGCCGCAGGGTGAGGGCAAGGAGTTCATCAGTCTCACCGACGTGCGCGTCGGCGAGACTGCCAACGCGACGCTGATGGCCGTGCCCAAGGCCACTGCGCGTCGCGCGACTGCCGCTGATCTGGAGGCCTACGGGGAGATGTGAGGCCGGAGCGGCGCGCTGCCGACCCCGTGCTGATCACTCTTCGGTCGGCGCCGGCTCCGCGCCTCAGCCTTCAGGCGTCTGCCAGCGCTCCAGCCAGACCGCCACCGAGCGGTTCATCTCATGGGCGAAGTCGGCGGTGAACTTGCGCGCGTAGACGTCCTGGCCGATGTTCTCGATGCCCCGCGGAAAGCCGCGTGGCGCGTGCAGGTGCGCGAGCTCGGCAGAGGCTTCGCGCAGCTCTTCCGGGCTCAGGCGGCGGTAGCGGTCCTTGTGCACCACGTGCTTCTCGTAGTGCGGCGTGGGGCGGCGAGGCTTCGCCGGCCGCCCGAAGCACAGCATCGCGATGGGCAGCGTGTGGTTGGGCAGGCCGAGCAGCTCCGTATGCTCCTCGGCGCGCTCGAGGATGTCGCCGATGTAGCACGAGCCGATGCCCAGAGACTCCGCCGCGATCACGGCGTTCTGCGCGGCGATCAGGGCGTCGCAGCAGGCGTCCAGGAGATCGCCGAGGCCGGGCACGGCACGATGCCTCACGCCGGGCAGCTCGCTCACGTTTGAGAAGGCGAAAAGATCGATCCACTTCTGGTAGTCGGCCACGAACACGAGCACCCACGGCGCCCGAGCGATGAACGGCTGGTCGTCGCAGGTCACGGCCAGCCGGTCCTTGAGCGCCTGGTCCTCGATCTCGATGATCGAGTACAGCATCAGGTTGCCGGCGGTCGGCGCGCGCATCGTGGTGTGCAGGATGGTCTGCTTCTCCGCGTCGCTCAGGGGCGCCGGGTCGTAGGCGCGCGTGGAGCTGCGCGCGTTCATCAGCTCGATGGTCGGGTTCACCGCGACGACTCGAGCAGCCGTCGCAGCGCCGCCTTGGGGTCGTCGACGATGGGCGCGCCGTGGTCGAAGCACAGGATGTCGAAGGGCAGCCCGAGCAGCTTGACCACGCTGCGGCGCGTCTCGGCGGGGTCCTCGTGAAACTCGGGCGGGACGAAGCGGAGCGCGCCGTCGCCGGCGTGCATCAAGAGGTCCGAGCAGAACACCACGCCGGGATCGCCCTCAAGCAGCAGCGAGTAGTGCGGCCACTCGGGGCCGGGCGTGCGCACGGCGACGAGGCCGCCGGGCAGCACGTCGCCGTCCGCGTAGCGGCGGTCGGGCTCCTCGTCGGCGGCCGAGGCATCCTCCGGCAGCCATACGTCGATGCCGAGCTCGGCCCGATACCGCCAGGCGGCCCGCTGGTGGCACCTGGCGGTCAGCACGACCGCCGTCGGGCGCGGTAACGAGGCCATGGCGTCCTCAGCCAGCCGTACCGGGTCGATGAGCACGCAGACGTCGCCGGTCGCGAGCGCGTGCGAGCTCGAGACGTTACCGCCGATACCGCTGTTGTGGATGCGCCAATGGTAGAGCCCCCCCACGACCTCTTCGGCCTCCGCGGCCGTCTCCCGTGGCTCGCTCATCTCTCCCCCTCTCCGTGCCGGCGGTGTGCTCGCCACAGTCCAGCCTGAGCCTTTGCGCGCCTGCTGGTCAAGCGTTGCGAGCCACGCGCTCGTGCGGCGTGTCCGGCGAGGGTGGTTCGGAGGTAGATACGTCGAACGCACGACCAGGCAACCAGTGCGTCGCGGCAAGATGCTCTCGCCGCCGCCCGGCCTTGTCGGACGCGCCGTCGGGCTACTGCCGGTCGGCTTGTCCTTCACGCCATCGCTCCTGCCCCCCCTTCGTGATGTAGGGCGTCATCACCGGCATCTGCGTCGCGCTAGGGTACGACCTCGGCGTGTTCGCCGCGTGGGTGGTGCGCCGGCTGACGAAGTGGGAGCCGGCGCCCCGCGTGCGGCGCATCGCCTGGATCGCGGCCCTCGCGGCGACCGCGGCCGACGGGCGGCTCAGTCGCCACCTTCAAGCACGTGTATCTCGATGATCCGGAGCGCCGCTGCCGGCTCGGCTCTCAGGGCGGACCGGTGTTCCATACGGTCGGCGCCGAGAAGGAGACCACCGTTCTCCGCGAGTACGACAGCGCCGGAATGCAGCGTACCGCCTGCTAGAATCCACTGCGCACGACGGTCGACTGCGGCAAATTGAGGAGTGGCTCTGTGGAGCTCATCGACTGTGCCCGGTGTGGCAGGCACGTCACGTCCGAGGCGCCGCGGTGCCCGGAGTGCGGCGCCGACCCTCGTACCGGCATCGCGACGTTCAAGCGCGGCGAGATGGACCGGGTGCGTATCTGCCAGGGCGTCCGGATCCGCTGCCTGGCGATCTTCATCGACTTCCTCGTGATCGCCGCCGTGACCCTCGTCGCGTCGCTGCTCGTCTACCTGGTCCTTCTCGGCGGCGGCTCCTTCGCGGAGGTGGGCAAAGGTCCGTCCTCCTGGCCGCTGTGGGTGGCGGCCTGCCTCGGCGCCTTCGCCTACTTCTGGTGGAGCGAGGCGGCGTGGGGCCGGACGCTGGGCAAACGCCTCTGCGACCTGCGCGTGGTGCGCCGCGATGGCGCCAGGCTGGGCAGCGGAGGCGCCTTCGTGCGTAACCTGCTGCGCGTCGTCGACTGGCTGCCGCTCTTCTACGTGCTCGGCGCCGCCGTGATCTGGGCCACACCCAAGAACCAGCGTATCGGGGACCTCGCCGCGCGCTCGGCCGTCGTACGCACCAAGCTGGTGACTGTGAGCCGGCTGGACGACGCGACGCTCCCAGTGGTCCCGTGGTCGACGGTCACTTCTTCCCGGCGCGCACCGTAGCGATATCGCCGTTGATGCTCACCGTGGTATCGAGCGGCACCGAATACTGCTTGACGAGCGCCAGGATGGTCTTGCCGGCGGCGCCGTGCTGGATGCTGGGGATACCGCTGCTCGAGACGTAGACAGGTAGCAGCGTGGCCGTCACCCCGCGTGGGGTTAGCACGGCGTCCACGAGGACCGTCTGGCCGGTGGCGATGCTGTAGTGGTCGAACACGAGGTCGCCGAGGCTGTAGGCGATCAAGCGGCCGTGATAGGCCTCGAAGCCCTGGAGCACGTGCGGGTGGTGGCCGATCACCAGATCGGCGCCGGCGTCGATGGCGGCGTGCGCCTCCTCAGTCTGCGCGCCCCAAGGGTAATGCTGGTACTCGAGGCCCCAGTGGAAACCCACCACCACATAGTCCACTTCCTTGGCCAGAGCGCGGATCGAGCTCCTCATGCGCGCGACGTCCGTGATGCCCTCCGCGACCCCGGGCCCAGTGGTAGCCCGGTAGCCGGGCCAAAGGACGTCGCTCCAGGCGAGGAAGCCGATGGTCGCGCCGCCGGAGGTCTTCACGATCGCCGCCGTCCAGGCGTCCTCGTCGCTGAGGCCGGCGCCGACGACCTGTACGCCGGCCTTCTGGAGCCGCTTGATCGTATCCGCCAAGGCGGCCTGCCCATAGTCGACCGAATGGTTGTTACCCATCGTCACGACGTTCAGTCCGGCCGCCGCCAGCGCAGGAGCCATACTCGTCGGGCCCTCGAAGGTGTAGTCCTTACCCGGCGTCGGGCTACCCAGATTCGACAGCGGCGACTCGACGTTGGCCCAGGCCGCGTCGCCCTTCTTGAACGATGGCGCGAGGTCGCGGAGCACGGCGTCGGCCCCGTAGCCGTTGATGTAGCTCTTGACGACGCGGTCGGTCATGATGTCGCCGCCGGAGACGACGCGGGCCGGCGGCGTCTCCGCGGGCGCGTCGGTGCCGGCTGTCGAGCCCGCACCGCCTGAAGCCTGATGAGTGACCGTCTGGCCCGTGCCGTTCCCGGCGGTGGGCTCGTCGCCGCCACCCGCAAGCGCGCGGGCAAGGGCGATCCCGCCCCAGACCAGCGCGACGACGATGACGCCGAGCGCGATGAGGCCACGGAGGCGCGCGCGCCGACGGCGCCGCAGCCGCGCGCTTCGATCGGTCCGCGTCGCGCTCATCCCGACGGCCTACTGCGTCGGGCGCCAGTCCCGCTTCATCGCCGCCCACACGGCATCGGCGATGCGCCAGGCGCCCTTGTTGGTGAAGTGGACGCCGTCGCCGCTGCGCAGCGCGGCGATGAAGCCACCCTTCTTCGTCGCGAGAAGGTCGAAGGTGTCCACGTAGACGACCTTGGGGTGCTTGGCGGCCGCCTCTTTGAAGAGGTCGTTGAGACGCTTGACCTGGCTTGTCTGCCCCTTCTCGGGCATCACCGGGAGACCGACCCAGTAGACGCGCTTGGCACCCTCATGCAACATCAAGAGCATCAGCCTCTCGGCGCGGTGCTGGTACTCCTTGAGCCACGACTTCTTCGGGTACATCGCGAACTTACCCTTGGCGATCATCGGCATTCCGGGGTCGTTGATGCCGATCATGAACACGCCGACATCGGGGTGGCCGGCGTCCAGCTGAGCCTGGAGATGCGCCGGCCAGTCCACCGGGTCGGGGTTGGTGAGGCGCGACGAGACCTGATAGTCGGTGCGCACCCTCATCAGCCCGCTCTCCGCGCCGTGCTGTGCGAACAGGACGCCGGGCAGGCCGGCGAGCGAGTCGCCGCCGAAATATACGCGCAGCGGGTGCTTCTTGGTGGGCTGGTCGAGCGGCGGCCTGGTGGGGCCGGGTGACGGGGTCGAGGAAGGGGTCGAGGAAGGGGTCGGCGATGCGGACGCGGCAACGCCCTGCGACGCAGTCGTCGCGTCGGCCGCCCCGCTGGCCGGGCTGCGCCCGGCGAGTACGACGACGCCGGCGAGCACGGCGACAGCCGCGGCGATGACGACCAAGCCGATGACCAGCGATCGGCGGCGGCGCACCCTCTTCTGCTGACTCCGCCGCGCACGCCGGTCATCACCTTCGTACGGTGCGTTCTCCATAGCTTCGGATTATGCCATCGCCGCGCCCGAGAGACGAACGGCGCGCTCCCTGTCTAGACGACCGCCGACTCTCCGGCGGGAGCCGCATCCTTGAGCCGCGACACCACCAGCGCGCCCGCCGCGAGCAGCACCGCCGACAGCACCAGCGACACGGTGAACGAGCCGTCGGCCGTGCGCAGGGCCGCCATGAAGTACACGTAGACCACCGAGACCTGACCGCAGAGCTGGATGAGCCCATTGGACGTGCCCTCCGGCGTGGGATTGGTGATCTCCGCGGCGTACTGCATGCCGAGCGGGAGCACCGCGACGAGGAAGAAGCCCAACACGGCAGCAAAGGCATAGAGCAACCAGATGGACGACACGAAGGCGATGCCCAGCATTCCGGGCACCGTCGCCACGAGAGCGATGACCAGGAAGCGGATGCGACTTCCCCGCCGGTCGGAGAGCGCCGAAAGAACGACCGCCCCGACGATGCCGGCGAGCAGCATCAAGGCCCCCATCACGCCCGCCTCGGTCGGGCTGAAGCCGCGGGGGTGGATGATCTGCTCGACCCAGGTGGTCACGCCGTTAAAGGCGCCCATGACGATGAAGGCGACGCCCAGCATGATCAGGAAGGGCCTGACGGTGAGCGCATGTTTGAGGCCATCGAGCATGAGGGCACGCTCGTCCATCCCCGGCGGGCATGGCGGCGTCGCCGGCCGCTCCCGAGCCAAGGCGAGGAACGCGACCGCGGTAGCTGCGGCCAGCAGACCGTACACAAGCTGCAGCGTCGCGATCGACATCATGTCGGCGAGGATCGGCGTCAGCACCATGCCCAGCGCGACGCCGAGCATGCTGGCCAGCGTGACCAGACCGACGGCCGTCGCCCTCTGGTCCGGCGCGAACCAGTTCGCCGGGACCTTGGTCCAGGCGTCGAGCAGGAACGGCTGGGCGATGGCGATGCCGATGGTGCTGAGCAGTACCAATGTGTAGTTCGTGCCGACCAGGCCGCGGGCGATGCCGAAGACAGCCATCATCACGGCGCCGAAGCCGACGGCGACGAGGAAGCCACGCGTGTCGATCACCCATGCGGCCGGCAACGACAACGGGATGAAAGCGATCATGAACGACATCGCCAAGGCGCCGATCGCCAGTTCGGAGACGCCGTAGTACTCGGCGGCGAGACTCGTGATCGGTGCGTAGCTGATCCAGAGCATCTGGATGGTGACGTTCACCAGCATGAACACCGCCAGCACGACCCAGCGGTAGCCGTACACGTGGAACTCTGCTGCGACCTGCTCGCTCACTGCGCCCCCTTGTTGATGCGCCGGAAGAGAGGTCGCATCCGCTTGTGGATCTCGAGGAAGGTCCGGTAGCGCTCATCGTACACCGCGTGGTTGACCGCCTGCGGCGCGAAGACGTGCTCGAACTCGACGAGCTCGGGCACGTCAGCCAGCGCGATCTCGCCGAGGCCCGCGGCGGCGATCCAGGCGGCTCCGCGGGCGTTCGCCTGGATCGGGTCCTTGACCTGGCGTAGCTCGACCCCGAGGACGTCGGCGAAGATCTGGCACCACGCGGCCGAGCTGCCGCCGCCGCCCACGAGATTGATGGTCTCGACGGGCCGGCGGAGGAACTTCTGCACCGGCCCCATCAGCCAGCGCGTGTTGAGGGCCACGCCCTCCAGAAAGGCGCGCACGATGTCCTCACGCGTATGCTCGAGCGAGAGGTTGTAGAGGCCGGCGCGCAAGGCGGGGTCGTCGACCGGCGCGCGCTCCCCCCAGATCCACGGCGTGTAGAGCACGCCGTTACTGCCGGGCGGCACGCGCGCCGCCATCTGGTCGAAGACCTTGAAGACATCGGGCTGCTCGGCTTCGGCCAGCAGCTCGTCCTCGTGGTAGAGGATGTTGTCGCGCAGAAAGGTGAGGTTGCCGCCGGCCGTGGCCTGCAGGGCGGTGAGCAGCCAGCGGCCGGGGACGGCGCAGGGCACGGACGCGAGGCTGCGAAAGACGTCGGTCCGCTTGAACGGCACGTGCGCGCAGACCCACGACGACGTGCCCACGTACAGGTGCGCCGCGTAGTCCGCCACTGCGCCGGCGCCCACGGCGGCAGCGGTGTTGTCGATGGCGCCGGCGACGACCTGCGTCCCCGGCGCCATCCCGAGAACCTCCGCGGCCCGCGGAGTCAGCGGACCGAGCACCTCCGTGCACTTCACGATCTCTGGCAACTTGTCCCCGTCGATGCCACAGTCCTTCACCAGACCGGCGTCGTACCTGATGTCGTCGGCATCGCGGTTGTCCGTCACCCAACTCGTGAGGATCGAGTCAAAAGTCGCCACGAAGCGGCCGGTGAGGCGCAGGTTCAGGTAGTCGAGGACGTTGAGGAACTTGTAGGTGCGCTCGTAGACCTCGGGAAAGGCGTCGCGCACAAGCAGCATGTGCGCCGCCGGGTCCTTGCCGGTGGGCGACGGCATCCCGCCGGTGAGGCGGATCCAGCGGCGGATGCGCGGCAGGCTCATGCCCTGCATGTTCGCGAGCCCGCCGAACTGCCGCCGCAGACACGGCGCGCCGCGCATGTCCATCCAGAGGATGCAGTCCATGAGGGCGCGCCCCTCGCGGTCGACCGGCACGGTGCCCTCGCCCTGGGTGCTGCAGCATACGGCGGCGATCTCGGACGCCGGACCGGCGTGGCGGGCGAGGAGTCGCCGCGTCGCGGCGACCAGCGCCCGCCACCAGTCGTCCGGCGCCTGCTCGGCGCCGCCGCCCGGCAGCACACGCAGCGTCACGAGCTCGCTCTCCCAGGCGGCCACGCGCCCGTCGACGCCGACGAGCGCGACCTTGGCGCCGGACGTGCCGAGGTCGACGGCGAGGATGTACTTGGTGGCCATCCGGATCAGGCCACTGCGAACGCCTGCTCGAGATCGCGCATCAGGTCGCCGGCGTCCTCGATGCCCACCGAGTAGCGGACCAAGCCTTCGGGGATGCCCATCGCCGCGCGCTCCTCCATCGTGCACTCGACGTGACTGGTGGTCGCCGGTACGCCGGCGAGCGTCTCGACGGCGCCGAGATTGGCGGCGAGGTGGGCGAGGCGCAGCCGCGGCAGGACGCGCTTGACCGCCTCGAAGCCGCCTTCGAGCCCGAAGCTGAGCATGCCGCCGAAGCCGCGCATCTGGCGGACGGCGACGTCGTGGTGCAGGTGTGACTCGAGGCCGGGGTAGTTCACGACTGCCACAGCCGGCTGTGCCTCCAGCCAACGCGCGATCGTCAGCGCGTTCTCGTTCTGCCGGCGTACGCGCAGAGCCAGCGTCTTCAGGCTGCGCACCAGCAGGTAGGCGGCCATCGGGTCGAGCGACGCGCCGGTGATCTCGCGGTAGTGGTAGACCTTGGCGCTCAGCTCCGGAGCGCCACACAGCACGCCGCCGAGCGCGTCGGCGTGACCGCCGAGGAACTTGGTGGCGCTGTGCAGCACCAGGTCGGCGCCCAGGGCCAGCGGATTCTGGTTGATCGGCGTGGCAAAGGTGTTGTCGGCGACGACGAGCGCCCCGACCTCGTGCGCGGCCGCCGCCAGCCGGGCGATGTCCATGACCTTGAGTGTCGGATTGGTCGGCGTCTCGAGGTAGACAAGGCGGCAGCCCTCGGCGATGGCCGCCTCGATCTGCTCAAAGTCGCTGGTATCGCAGAGGTCCACCCGCACGCCGATCCGCGGCAGGAAATCGACGAACAGCTGATTGGTGCCGCCGTAGGTGTCTTTGGCCGAGACCACACGGTCGCCGGGCGCGAGCAGCGCGAACAGGGTGTTGCTCACCGCGGCCATGCCCGTGGAGAAGCTGGTGGCGGCCTCGGCGCCTTCCAGGATACGGACCTTCTCCTCGAAGGCGCTCACCGTCGGGTTGGTGTTGCGGCTGTAGATGTGGCCGGGCGCGCGCCCAAGGGCCACGTCGAGCCACGACTCCACGTCCGCATAGCCGTAGGCGGCGCTGTACACGATGGGTACCTGCGTGGCGCCGTGGGCGCGTGAGGCTTCCTCGCCGGCCCACACGGCGAGAGTGTCGGGCGTGAGGTCCATATCTGCCATCGAGGGACTCCTTGTGTCTGTCGCGAAGATGCACTTCCCGACCGGACTCCCAGTCGTGGTGGGAGCATAGCACCGGTACTCCTTGCAGGCCGGTGGGGTAGGCTGGACGTGGGAAGCGACAGAGAGTCGGCAAGGAGGCTGACGTGGACGTGTTCGAAGCGATCAGGTCTCGCTACAGCGTGCGGGGCTACAAGCCCGACCCGGTGAGCGACGAGGCGTTGCTGCAGGTGCTCGAAGCGGCGCGGCAGGCGCCCACCGCCGCCAACAGGCAGCCGTTCCGCATCGTCGTGATCCACACAGAGGGCCGCGAGGAGGAGCTGGCACGAGTCTACGGGCGCGCGTGGTTCTTGCAGGCGCCGCTGGTGCTGGCCGTTATCGCCGTGCCCGGCGAAGCCTGGCGGCGCTCGGACGACAAGCCCTACGACGAGGTCGACGCGACGATCGCCATGGACCACCTGGTGTTTGCCGCGACCGCCCTGGGACTCGGCACCTGCTGGATCGCCGCCTTCGACCCCGCCGCCGTGCGCGAGATGCTCGCCCTCCCGGATGACGTCGAGCCCATCGCCCTCACGCCACTCGGATACCCCGACAAGGACAGGACCGCGACAGGGCGACGCCCGCTCGACGAGCTCGTCAAGTACGAGCGCTGGTGAGAGCGGCGCGAGCTCTCGCTCAGAGCCCTTCGACGCTGGCGAGCACGCGCTCGAAGCGCCCGAGCGCGTCGTCGATGACCTCGTCTGTGTCGGCCATCGAGGTGTACATGCGCGAGCCGGCGAGCGTGATCACGCCGCTGGCCGTGTAGGCCGCGCCCATCTCCTCCATCATGTGCTTGCGCGGCTTGAGCTCTCTGGCAAGACGGAGCGGGTGCTTGAGATCGAGAAGCATCACGCCCGCCGTCTCGAGGTGGACGATCGAGCCTTGGTTGTAGGCGGCGAACGGCAGGTTGTAGCGGCGGATGATGTCGCAGAGCCCGGCGGTGAGGCGGTCGCCGGCGCGGCCGGCGATCACGGGCGCGTTGGTGCGCTCCATCTCCGTGATCGCGAAGTAGCCGGCGGCGCAGCTCAGAGGGTTGGCGCTCAAGGTCCCGCCGACATAGGCCCGCTCGCCGCTCTTGCCGCCGATGCCCGAGGCGAAGCTCAGCATCACGTCGCGGCGGCCGCCGACGCCGCCGGCCATCGGGTAGCCGCCGGTGATGCACTTGCCGAAGATGGTCAGATCGGGGCGCACGCCGAAGTATCCTTGCGCCCCTCCCAGCCCCAGCCGGAACCCCGTCACGACCTCGTCGAAGATGAGCAGCGCGCCGAATTCGTCGCAGAGCTCGCGCACGCGGGCGTTGAAGGCGAACGGCACCGGCCTGGTGCCGCTCTCCGGCCCGATCGGC
>JAPLCL010000311.1 GCA_026392265.1 Actinomycetota bacterium | reverse complement strand
GAGGCCCAGGCTCAGGCAGATGCTCGCCGGCGTGACCCGGCGCGCGGCGCTCCCGTAGTAGTGGTGCAGTACGTCGGCGGTGGCGAACACCGAGTTGCCCAGCGACAGCGGCAGCTGCGGCAGCACGACGGCGAACAGAGCGATCCAGGCGTCGTGCAGGCTGGGCAGATGCAGAAGGGGCAGCTGGGCGCTCGAGGGGACGGGCGGGAGGTGGGCGATGCCCGCTAACGCGAGGACGATCCCGACGACGGCTCCCGCGCCGAGTACCAGCAGGCTTCCGGGCAGGCGACGCCGTTGCTTCCCGGCGAGCAGGAAGGCGACGATGCCAAGGGCCACGATGACCCCGGCGCCGATGGTGAATCCGCCGGCATTCAGCCCGACGCGCAGGCCGGGGAAGGCGCCGGCGGCTCCGGCCATGATGAGGGCGCTCTTGACGAGCAGTATCCCGATCGCGAGCTGGATGCCGCGCACGACGGCCGGGGGGAACAGGCGCCCGAGGTGGCGGGCGAGGGGGGTCACGGCGAACAGGAGGAAGAGCAGGCCGATCTCGAGGCCCGCGGCGCTCACCACTGAGGCAGACAGGCCGAGGGCGATGATCGCCGCCGCCATGGCCTTCATCGGCTGGACGGGAACAGGGACGCGAAACGCCAGGGCGGTGATCGCGTACACGGCCGCGACGCACACGAAGACGGTGACGAGGCTTAGGTGGGCGGCGGCCGCGACCCCGCAGGCAAGGGGGATCATGATGCCGATATCGGCGACGCCGCCGGCGAGCTCTTGACGGTCGAAGCGCAGCGGCAGGAGGCCCGCACGGGGAGCCCGGTCTTGTTGGTTCGCGGCGGCACGACCGCCCACGAAAGAACGCGCGACGAAGCGCATCCCTCACTCCTTTCCAAACACGAGGAGGTCCGCGCGTTTCCGCCGCGGGCCCACGACAGCACGCTGCGCTGTCCCATGGTCTATCCATGGTACGGCCCGGCGCCCATAGCTGGTGCCGTAGGGCGAAGGGCTTGGAGTAGGACTGACCGAAGAGTAGCACCGCTGTCAAGAACGGCGCCAGTCGGAGCCGTTCCCGGGGCAGGGCCACCCCCCGGGGCGAGCCTGGCTACGCTGACGACGCGTCGAGCCCGAGCCGCTCGACGAGGAAACCGGCCAGCGCGGCGGGATCGTCGAGCGCAAAACGGTGCGGGTGTGGCACGGCGGCGTCGGTCACCAGGGCGATCAGTTCCCCAGGTGGGCACTGCGGCTCGGCGTGGCCGGCGCCGACGCGAAAGACCTCGATGACGTGTGGCGCTTCCCGCCGGTAGCCCTCGCAGACGACGAGGTCGTAGCCGGAGA
The DNA here is from genome assembly GCA_026392265.1 of Actinomycetota bacterium. Classification (GTDB taxonomy): domain Bacteria; phylum Actinomycetota; class Thermoleophilia; order UBA2241; family UBA2241; genus CAIXSE01. The sequence continues at coordinate 22,288 of JAPLCL010000311.1, read as the reverse complement.
AGTACTTCTCCACGAGGTCGACGAGGGTCATCTCGGCTTCCAGCCCGGTCACGAAGGCGAGGCTCGAGGCCGAGGCGACGGCGTAGGCCTCTGCGCCTGCCTGGCCATGTCGCCACGAGTCCTTGCCGGGCGTGTCGATGTCGAAGCGCGCCACGCTCTTGACCGCCGCCACTTTCAGGCCGCGCCGCGTGAGCTCCGGGATGAGTCGCTCGATGAGTGTGGTCTTGCCGCTGCCCGGGCTCCCGACGACGCCGAGGACGGCCGGCGGCCCGCCCGGCGCACGCGCGGCGTCAGGGCTGGCGAGGCGCTGTGCCTCATCCCAGTCAGATGGGGTGTTGACGTTGAAGAACGGCGCGACCGAGTCGAACTGGACGGTCGCTACGCGGACCTCGGGGTAGAGGTCGAGGATGCTGTGCGCGCCGGCCGCGAGCAGGCGTTTGATGTGAGGCAGGCAACCCGGTCCGTAAACGGCGTGCAGCGGCTCCAGGTGGTCGCCGACGATGGGCAGCGCCACGTCGACGTCGTCGAAAGCCCGGACGACTCGCGCGACGGCCGCGCGCTCGGGGAAGGCCAAGTCGGCGGCCAGCGCGAAGACGGGTTCGCCGACGCGAGCCAGGATCGAGGCCAGGCCCGCCAGCGGCGAGCCGGGCGCGATGTCGGGGATCACCTCGATCTCGCGGGGCAGGTTCGCTGGCGCCTGGCTCACGTCGCGCACCGAGAGCGCCACTGTGGGGAAGATCTCCCGCAAGAAGGCCAGGTTGCGCTCGAGCAGGGTCGCTCCGGCGAGACGCAGCAGGCGCTTGTCGCGCCCCATGCGTCTCGCCTCCCCGCCGGCGAGCACCACGCCGACGGCGACTCGCTGCACCTGTATCCGGCCGTGATGCATCACGGTGCAGGAGTGTAGCTCATGCGCGCGGTCGCGCGGCGCGCCCATGGTTTCCCGGGGGAGACATACGACGTTTCACACCACCCAAGGCGAACATGTCATGACCGTGATGCGGATGATCGCGTCCGCAGAGCGGGCGGTCGGCGTGGGCTGCCGCGCACGACGGTCTCGTGCGACGAGAGCCAGATCGTCCTTCGAGGTGCCGGAGCCCCGGCGACCGGTGGTGGTCGCGGAAGTCGGCAGCCCCCGGGCGCACGGCAACACCGAGTTCCTCGCCGCCGCTCGCCGGCCGGCCGCCGACCCGGCCGAGGCGCTGCGCCCCGGGACCTGAGGCACCTAGCGGGTGCGGATCACGCGTGCCTCGGTGACGACGGCGCCGACGGCGAGGTCGTGCGGCTCACAGGGGAGCTCCTCCACGAGCTGGGCCTCGAAGGCCAGCGCCACCCACGGGATGCCCGGACGCGTGCGCGGCAGATAGGTGTCGTAGAAGCCGCCGCCGTAGCCGCAGCGCCTGCCGGCGGCGTCGAACGCAGCCCCCGGCACAACGACCACATCCATACGCTCCGGAGGCACCTCGTCCAGTCCCTCGCGCGGCTCCGGGATGCCCCAGGCGCCGGGCACCAGGTCTGCCGCGGGATCGACGACGCGGTACGCCGCCATGCGCCGCGGCTCGAGCACGCGCGGAAAGCACACGGTCGTACCACGTTCGAGGGCCCACGACAGGAGGGGCTCGGTGTCCACCTCAGTGCGGAACGTGGCAAAGAGCATGATGGTGGCGGCGCCCTGGAGCTCGGGGAGGGCTGCGGCGCGGGTGCAGATCGCGATGCTGAGTCGGGCGCGGTCCGCGCCCGGCAGGGCGTCGCGCGCGGCGAGCGCGCGCCGCCGCAGATCCACCTTGGCACCGGGGACCTGAGGCCGCGAGCCCGCAGCGCCGCGTCCGCCGGCCATCATCTCGCCCTTCCTTCCGTCGACAGTCCTGGCAACGCTTCGGCCGAGGCAACGCAGCGTGCGAGCCCCGGAGGCGTCTCCTTCCTCTATAGTATAGGGGCGCTGCCTCCCGGCGGGCTTCCGGGTCGCGCGCTGAGACGAGAGGGAACCGCCGGCCACGGGCCGCGCGGCGAGAGGACGTGCATGGCGCTACGTTCCCAGGAAGAGATGTCGCTGGCGACAGTGTTCGCGCGGACCCTCGGCAACGTGATCGCGCTCACGACCGCCGAGGAGAAGCGCGCCTGGCCGACCCCCGCACAGGTGCTCGATCACACCCCAGACGACGCGGTGGCCCCTGCGGCGCTGCTGCGTCTGCTGCAGTTCTCCATCCTGCCCCAGATCCTCGGGGCCAGCGCCGGCCCCGCGATCTACCTGGCCAGCAAGCGGTTCAGCGGCGAGCTCGGCATCCGCTCCATCCAGGGCCTCAAGGACTGGTTCCGGCACATGCACCTCGGCGAGCTCGAGGTAGAGCTCGACGAAGAGAGGGTGCTGGTCAAGCTCGGTCAGTGTCTCAGTTGCCAGCGGCTGCCGGCCGGCGGCACCGCCGTCTGCGACTTCGAGCGCGGTCTCGTCGACGGTGTGCTGGAAGGCATCACCGGCAGGGAGGTCGTCACCAAGGAGACGCTCTGCTGGGGTCTCGGCGACACCGTCTGTCAGTTCGAAGGCTACAGCGGCGAGCAGGCAGGCTATCTCTATCGCGAGAACGGGTTCCACCCCGACGCGCAGCGACGCCTGCTGACGCAGCTCGCCGACCAGTCCGAGGTAGCGCTCGACAATCTGCGTCTCCTCAACGAACGCCGCGAGCACGAGACCCACGATCCTCTCACCGGGCTTGTGAACTTCCGCCAGCTCCGCGAGCGCGCGGCGTTTGAGCTGGCGCGCGCCGAGCGTCACGGGCGCACGGTGGCGTTCGCGATGCTCGACCTCGACGAGTTTCACTCCGTCAACGAAGCGGCCGGCCGCGAGGGTGGCGACGAGGTGTTGTGTCACTGGGCCGCCGCGCTCACAGCGCAGCTGCGCAGCTGCGACCTGGTATGCCGCTACGGCGCCGACGAATTCGTGCTGGTTCTGCCGGAGACGGCCGAGCAGCAGGCCGACGCGGCCCTGGAGCGCGTGCTCGGTACGATGCAGCAGCTGGCCGTCGAGGCCGGCGGCCGCGCCTTCGCGCTCACGGCGTCCGTCGGCGTGGCGAGCTTCCCCGACGATGGCAGCACGGTGGAGGATCTTGTCGCCAAGGCCGCCACCACCATGTACACGGCCCGGGCCGCAGGCCCGGGCCGGATCGCCTTCTACTCGCGTCCGCCCCGGCGCTGAGCGCCGCCACGGTGGCGGCGCGCGTCGAGATCCTCGTCGTGGGGTCGCTGCACCGCGACCTCGCGCCCGCGGCGCAGCACTTCATCGACCTCCTGCAACCCCACGCCACGGTCTCCTTGCGCGAGATCAAGGAGGTGGCGTTGCGCGGGCGCAGCGAAGCCGAGGTGCTGCGCGAAGAGGGCAGGCGCCTGCTTTCGGCGTGGCCACAGGCGCCCGTGGTCGCGGCGCTCGCCGTGGACGGCCGCGCTCTCGACACCCAGGCGTTTGCCGTCTGGTTGCAGAAGGCCTTCGAGCGCGGCGGCGCGGGCTTCGTGATCGGCGGCTCGCTGGGACTCGCGGCCGAGGTGCAGGCGCGCGCCACGGAGCGCCTCTCCCTCTCGGCGCTCACCCTGCCGCACCAGCTGGCGAGGGTGGTCCTGCTGGAGCAGCTCTTCCGCGCCGGCAAGATCCTGCGCGGCGAGCCATATCACCATTGAGGACGCGCGGCCGGTGCCGCGCGGCAATCGCGCGGCCCCGTCCGGGACGCTAGAATGAGCTTTCGCGCCGGCGCGCCCGCCGGCGCTGCCACGACGACCGGGCGGTGAGCCATGAGCAACGACCTCTACGACCTGAACGGCCTGGCAACGTCTCTGGCGGCGACGTTGGGAGAGCTGCTGGCCGAGGCCGGCGTGGCCGACGCCGCCGCGCCGCCCGTCGAGTTGGCGCTGCCCGCCCGCCCCGAGCACGGCGACCTCACCACCAATGCCGCCTTGGTGAGCGCCAAGCGTGCCGGCCGCGCGCCGCGCGAGCTGGCCCAGGCGCTGGGCGAGCGCTGGCAGGCCGGCCCAGGCGCCGCGCTCTGCGAGCGCGTCGAAGTGGCCGGCCCGGGCTTCCTCAACCTGTTTCTGGACGCGGCGTGGTACCGCGGCGCGGTGGAGCGTATGCGCGCCGCCGGGGCCGACTTCGGGCGCGGCGTGTTGCCTCGGGGCGAGCGCCTCAAGATGAACATCGAGTTCGTGAGCGTGAACCCGACGGGTCCGCTGCACGTCGGGCACGCGCGGTACGCGTCTTACGGCGACGCGCTCTGCCGTCTCTTCGCCTTCGTCGGCCACGACGTCACCCGCGAGTTCTACGTGAACGATTACGGCACGCAGATGCTGCGTTTCGGGCAATCGCTCGCGGCGCGCTACGGCCAGCGGCTTGGTCTGGACACGCCGGTCCCGGAGGAGGGCTACCAGGGGGAGTATCTGCTGGCGCTCGCCGACGAGCTCATCGCTGAGGTGGGCGAGCGATACCGTGCGGCCGTCGCGGCCGCCGCCCCCGACGTGACGGCGCTCGCCGCCGACGCGCTGGCGGCGATCAAGGCGTGGGGCCGCGACGCCATCCTCGCCCAGTTCCGCGTCACGCTCGAGCGCTTGCGCGTGCCCTTCGACGTGTGGGCGCATGAACACCTGCTGTACGAAGGCGAGGGCGAGCATCGGGGCTTCGCCGGCGAGGTCGGCAAGGCACTTGCCGACCTGGACGGCGAAGACTTCCTCTACGACGAGGAGGGCGCCGTCTGGCTCAAGACCACGTTGTACGGCGACGACAAGGACCGCGTGCTCATCCGCTCCAGCGGTGATCCCACCTACTTCCTCAGCGACATCGCCTACCATCGCGACAAGATGGACCGCGGGTTCGCGCACATGATCGACGTGTGGGGCGCCGACCACCACGGCTACGTGCCGCGCATGAAGGCCGCCTTCACGGCGCTGCCACCGCACGATCCCGACCGCCTGGAGCTCATCATCGGGCAGATGGTGAACCTCCTGGAGAGCGGCGAAGCCAAGCGCATGAGCAAGCGCAAAGGCGACATCGTGACGGTCGACGACCTCCTCGACGCCATCGGCGTGGACGCCGCGCGCTTCTTGCTCGTCGGCCGCTCGCACGACACCACGCTCGAGCTCGACATCGACTTGGCCCGCGAGCAGTCGAACAAGAACCCGGTCTACTACGTGCAGTACGCGCACGCGCGCATCTGCAGCATCCTGCGCAACGTCGAGGTCGCGGGGCAGGGGCCGGCCGGCGAAGCCCTGCCGGCCGTCGGCGTGGACGAGCACGAGCGCTCACTGGTACGCGCTTTGGCCCGCTACCCCGACGTACTGCTTGCGGCCGTCGACCAGCGCGCGCCGCACCGCCTGCCCACCTATCTCGGCGAGCTGGCAGCCGAGTTCCATGGGTTCTATCGCCACTGCCGAGTGCTCAGCGACGACCCCGACACCACCACGTTCAGGGCGGCGCTCTGCAAGGCCACGCGAGACACGCTGGCGAGCGGACTCGCGCTGCTCGGAGTGAGCGCTCCCGACTCGATGTAGCTCCCGGTTCTATGCGCCGAAGCGCTCGCGCACCCAGGCGCGGAGCTCGGCGGTCTCGTCGGCCGTGAGCTCCCTGTCGAGCTTGAGCAGCTGCGACACGGCGACGTTGTACTGCCCTGTCAGGAGGCGGTCGACGACACTCTCGAGGACGGTCTGCACCACCTCGCGTCCGGGGATCGCCGGCGTGTACACATAGGCGATGTGCGACTTGTCCTGCAGGAGCAGATGTTTCTTGACGAGGTTGTTCATCACCGTCATCACGGTGGTGTAGGCGATCTGCCGCCGCTCACGCAGCGTCTCGTACACCTCCCGGACCGTGGTCTCATCGTGTTGCCAGACCACTGCCAATATCTCGGCCTCCAGGGAGCCGATGCCGGTGAACGGCGCCCCTTTGGTGCTGCGCATCCACTTGGGCCGGTTCGATTCTGCCATCACGACCCCTTTCTCGAGGTGATCTCGGTGAGCGTCTGTACATCGGACTCATTACGCAGTACGTAGGTAGTCCAAAGTACGTATTCCCGCTGCGGCTAAACTCACGCCCTCTCACGCCCGCGCATGGGCGTGTGTAGTAGTATTCGGCGCCAATCCCCGAAGGAGGTGTGCCCGTGTCCGCCGATGTCGAACTGCTGAGGTCGCTGTGCCTGGCGCCGGGCCCCACGGGGTTCGAGGCGCCGGCCCAGGAAGTCGTGCGCCGGCGCCTGGCGCCCCTCGGAGAGATGCAGGCCGATCCGCTGGGTAACATCTGGCTCGATGTCGGCCCTGCCGAGGGCCCGCAGGTCGTCGTCACGGCGCACGCCGACCAGATAGGCCTTATCGTCACCTACGTCGACGAGCACGGCTACGTCTCTGTCGAGAAGATCGGTGGCGTGGCGCCCCTGCTGGTCCCCGGGCGCCATTTCGTGATCCACAGCGCCGGCGGCTCCGTGCACGCGGTCGGCGGCAAAAAGCCCACGCACATCATCCCCGCCGACGAGCGCGACAAGGCGCCGGCCCTCGACGAGCAGTTTCTCGACATCGGCGCCTCGAGCCGGGAGGAGGCGGTCGAACGCGTGGCGATCGGCGACCCCATCACCTTCACGCCCGAGTTCGTCGAACTGGCGCCGGGCGTCTTCGCTACCCAGGCGTTCGACGATCGCGCCGGCGTGTACTGCCTGGTGCGCGCCCTCGAGCTCTACGCGGCGGCGCCCGGCGCAGCGCGGCTCACCGGCGTCTCCAGCGTGCACGAAGAGACCACCTTCATGGGCGCCAAATCGCTGGCGAAGCGCCTCACGCCGGCCGTCATGATCGTCGTCGACGCCGATTTCTGCAGCGACACCCCCGCCGCCGACGCCAAGAAGCTCGCCGGCGAGGTCAAGCTCGGCGCCGGCCCGGTGCTCGGCCGCGGCGCCGGCAGCAATCACGCCCTGCTCGCGATCGCTCGCGAAGTAGCCGCCGCGGAGGGCATCGCGGTGCAGCTCAAGGCCGCCCCCGAGGCGATGTCCACCGACGCCGACGAGCTCATGGCCGCCGGCGCCGCGGCGACGCTCTCGCTGAGCATCCCGGTGCGCTATATGCACTCGCCCTTCGAGGTCGCGCACGGTGACGACCTGGAGGCCACGGCGCGCCTGATCGCCGCCCTCGCGCGGCGGGTGGGCGAGGCCGGCGCGGCCGAGTCGTTCGTGCCGCGCGTCTGAGTGACCGTCGCCACGTCTCGGGAGGCCCCATGAAGCTGTTCATCGCCATCGACCTGGAGGGCATCACGGGCGTGGTGTCCGAACGCGACACGGGCCGTGAAGGATCCGCCGCCGCGGTCGCCCGCGAACACATGCGGGCCGATCTTGACGCCGTGCTCGAGGGCTGTTTCGCGGCTGGCGCCGACGAAGTCGTGGTGTGCGACGCGCATGACGACGGCCGCAACCTCGACGCCGCCGGCCTGCCGCCGCACGTCGTCCTCGTAAGCGGCTCCCCGACGCCGTACAGCATGCTTCAAGGCATCGGCCGCGGCTACGACGGCGCGCTCTTCGTGGGGTATCACGCGCGCGCCGGCACCGCCGCGGCCGTCCTTGAGCACACCTGGAACTACAAGGTCTTCGCCGCCTTTCTCGGTGATCTGGAGGTCGGTGAGTTCGGTCTCGGCGCCCTGCTGGCCGGGCATTTCGGCGTGCCCGCCGTGTATCTCTCCGGCGACGACAAGACGGCCGTCGAGGCCGAGGCGCTGGTGCCGGGCATCGTCACCACCGTCGTGAAGACGGGGATCACGCGGCTGGCCGCCGGCCTCTTCCCGCCGGAAGACGTGCGTGCGCGACTCCGCGACGACGTCGGGCGGGCACTGCGCGCCGCTGACAAGCCGGCGCCGCTCGCCTGGAACGGCGAGCTACTCCGGCTGACCTTCACGCGCGTCGAGTTCTGCGACCGCGCCGCCGGCTGCCCCGGAGTGCGGCGCCTGGACGGGCGCACGCTTGAGATCTCCGGCGCCGACTTCGAGGAGGTCTTCCGCGGCTTCCTCGCCTGCGTGCGGCTCTCCGAACTCGAGGATTGACCGACGCAGTTGCGGGGGCGCGGCCGGTGTGGTCAACTACTGCTGCGGGCGGATGTAGTGTAGTTGGCAACACGTCAGCTTCCCAAGCTGAAGATCGCGGGTTCGACTCCCGTCATCCGCTCCAAGTGCTTCCAGGGATTCCGTCAGCGGTCGCTGCGGCGCTCCACCAGGCCCAAGCTGCGCAGGCGCGTCTGCATGGCCTTGCGGCTGACCTCGAAGCGGTCGGCGAGGCGAGTGACGTCGAGGCCTTGCTCACGCACCGCGTCGCGCACGAGATGGTCGGGCATGAGCAGCTCGGCAGCGAAGGTGTCGGCCTCGCGCTCCTCCACGCGCCCCGCCTCGTTGACGGCGCCGCCGCGCTCGGGACGGCAGCGCTCTGGGTGCAGCACGAAGTGGCCGATCTCGTGGGCGATCGTGAAGCGCCTGCGGCCTGAGTCGCCGGTGCCGTTCAGCACGATGGCCCGTCCGTCGCCCATGGGCTCCAGGGCGGCTTCGCTGGTGAAGGGCTCGCGGGTCTTACTTACCAGCTCGAGATTGAGCGCGCTGACGACATCGCGCAGCGACACCGGCTCGTGCGAGACGCTGGCGGATTCGAGCAGGCGCGTGGCCTGACGGCGGATGTCTGACGCGGGATGGTTCACGAGGAAGGCCCCTTCCGGCGACGATGCTACCACCGGGCAGGGGCGCGCGCGACCGGACGCGGCCGGCCGCGAGGTCGTGCTCAGGCGCCGATGAGCGGCAGCAGGCGGGCGACGACGCCGCCGACGGCCAGAGCCAGCACGATGGTGCCGGCGGAGATCGCCGCCGTCCACTTCCACCCCAGCTCGCGGCGCAGCACGGCGATCGTCGCGAGACACGGGATGTAGATCGTGTTCACGATGGCGTAGGTGATGATCTGCGGCTTGGTCATGATGCTCGAGATATCGGCGACCGCGCCGCCGACGCTCACGGCGGCGAACACCAGAAGAAGCTGCAAGGCCAGCTCCTTGCGCAGCACGGCGAAGACGAGCGTGAGCCCGGCGACGGCGGGGAGCATGAGCCAGCCCTCCACCACGGGCGACAGAGGAGCGGTGAGCTTCCAGACGAGCCCGGTCTCGTAGAGGGCGCCCAGCACCATGCTGCCGATGAGGATGATGGGCGCGGCGTCCCACACGAACTCGCGGAAGCGCCGCCACGTCTTGGCTGCCACCTGGCGGATCACCGGCCGGCGGAAGGGGAACATCTCCATGACGAAGGCGCCCTTCTGCCCGGGCAGGAACCGGTTGAGACCAAGGCCCGCGGAAACGCCGATGACGAAGACCACGAAGTAGGTGAAGAGGGCCCACTGCCAGCCGGCGAACGCGGCCACCGCGCCGATGATCACGGCGGTGCGGGCGCTGCAAGGAGTGAGCGTGGCCAGCGCCGAGGCGATGACGCGCTCGCGCTTGCTCGTCAGCGAGCGCGTGGCGATGATCGCCGGCACGTTGCAGCCGCCGGCGGCGATCAATGGGATGACCGCGCGCCCGTGCAGGCCGAAGCGATGCATGATGCGGTCGCTGAGGAAGGCGGCGGCGTTCATGTAGCCGGTGTCCTCGATGAAGGCCAGCAGAAAGTAGAACGTCAGGATGTACGGGATGCCGACGGCGATGGTGGCCAGGATGCCGCCGTCGACGCCCCACAGGATGGTCCGGCCGATGACGCCGTCCCCGAGGATACTGGTGACCACGGAGGTCACTGCCGGCGACACCCACGTCGTCCAGGCTCCGGTGAGCACGCTTGACAACACGTCCCCGACCACGAAGAGCGTGGCGAACATGGCGGCGATGACGCCGATGAGGATGGGGATGCCGGTGCGCTGCGAGGTGGTGAGGCGCCACAAGGTGTCGGCGCCGGCTCGCGGCGGAGACGCCTGCGCCGCCACCGCGAGCCGGCGTGCCTCTGCGTGACGCGCCTGCGCGATGGCCAGCGCGAGCCCGTCGTCGTCGGGTGTGAGCACGCCGGCCGACTCCAGCCCGAGCGCCTCGACGACCTCGGCGTCGCCTTCGAGCACGGTGATGGCCGCGGCGCGTGGCGCCAGCCCGAAGGGCGGGCGCCCGGCCTCCGCGGCCCGTGCGGAGATCTCCGCGGCGAGGGACTCGACGCGGTCGGCGACGCCTTGGGGCAGGGGCGTACCGGCGGCGCGCCCCAGACCGTTACTCGAGGTCGCGACGCGAAGCACCGCGGCCTCCAGTTGCGGTAGTCCCTCACCCCGCGGCGCCACTGTGGCGACCACCGGCACGCCGAGCTCGCGGGACAGCGCCTCGATGTCGACATCACGGTCGCGGCGGCGCGCCTCGTCGGAGAGGTTTACGGCGACGACCACGCGGAAGCCGAGGTCGAGAAGCTGCAAAGGCAGGTACAGACTGCGGCCCAGGTTCGTGGCGTCGGCCACGGCGATCACCGCGTCCGGCTTGCGGGTGAGCAGGGCGACCCGCGCCGCGCGCTGGTCGTCGCCTTGGCCGTCCAGGGAGTAGGTGCCGGGCAGGTCGACGACCTCGACGCGCCGGCCACGCCACTGCGCGCACACGGCGCACGCCTCGGTGGTGACGCCGGCGCAGTTAGCGGTCTCGCAGCCGGCCCCCGTGAGGGCATTGAACAGCGAGCTCTTGCCCACGTTGGGGTTGCCGGCCAGACAAGCGACGAGCATCCGCTCGTCGTGCCCCTGGCCGGCCCTCCGCCGGCGTCGTGTCGGGACGGTCGCCACGAGCGTCAGGCGCGCACCAGGATCTTGCCCGCCACTTCACGCCCCAAGGCGTACTGCGAGCCGGCCACGCGCACGAGAAGCGGGCCGCCGAACGGAGCCACGCTCTCGACCTCGACGGGCGTCTCGGGCAGCAGACCGAGAGAGCCGAGATACCTGAGCAGCTCGCCGTCCTCCTCGGTGATACAGCCGATCACGCCGTGCTCACCGGCGCCGAACTCGACGAGCGGCCGCAGCACCTCGTCGGGCAGGGTGCCGTCCTCGCCGGGGATGGCGTGCCCGTGCGGGCACGTCTTGGGGTTGCCCAACTGCTGCGCCAGCCGCGCCTCGACTTCTGGGCTGAGCACGTGTTCGAACTTGCAGGCCTCGTCGTGGACGGCGTCCCAGGGCATGTCGAGATAGTCGACGAGAAAGCGCTCGCTGAGACGGTGACGACGCACGAGCGCCGCGCCCTCGTGCTCGCCTTCTGGGGTCAGTGTGATGCCTGCGTCGCTGTGCGGCGCGACAAGGCCCGCCGCACGCAGGCGGCCCAACATCTCGGAGACTGACGGAGGGGCCACGCGGAGCTCTTCGGCCACGCGCTTGACGGTGACGGGGGCGTCGCCGCGCTGCAGCTTGAACATGGCCTCGAGGTATTCCTCGGTGCTCTGCGTGAGCTTGTTCACGGTCTCCTCCGGCGCCTCGGCCTGCGCTTCCCCGCAGCGGGCGCACCTCTGGCAGGTGCGATGGGCGGGGCTTGTGCTTAGGATACCCTATCTATCGGCAGAAGGGAATCCTGACTTTAGTCAAGAGGAGACGGAGAGACGCGCCCTGAGGCGGGCCGAACGGGCTCGGGGAGCAGGCCCGGGAGCAGCACAGACAGGCACCGGTCTCTGGTGTTCTCGAGAGCGGCATACACAGTCTGCGTAACACCGCCGGTCGTGCGCAACGTGACCGCCTACGCAGAACGGCGTAGGCTACGGTCGCGTGTTACGCGGTCTGCATAATCCTTGTTCGGCGGAACCACTGGAGGCCCTAAGCTTAGGGGGTCGGCATGGGTAGGAAGTCGAAGCAGCGTCGTCTGTCCGAGCCAGGTCAACCAATAGCCGGCTGGCCAAGCGAGGCTGATTTCGCGGGTGTCGAGCTCGAAGCCGTGCTGGTCGACGTGCCTCAGGACGGTAGATACCTCGATGTGGTCGGTGAGTCACGGTGCCAGAGCGTGCTCGAAGTCGCAGCTGAAGGCCGCTCGGTGGACGGAGCGCGTCAGCCTGACCACATCGGCGTCCTGCTCCCTGAGCCGACCAACGTCTACGACGCCAACGCCGTTCGCGTCTTCCTGCCCGCTGGCCGGGTGGGCTATCTCTCACGGGACGACGCTGTCCGCTATCGAGCGACAATCGACGAACTGGCTGCCCGCGGCCAGGTGCTCGCAGCTCGCGCAAGCATCACCGGCGGCTGGGATCGCGGAGACGGAGATCGCGGCTCCTTCGGCGTCGTGCTGTACATGAACGACCCCGACTCTCTCTTGCGCGAGATTCGCGAGGGCTCGGAACAGTCAACATCACCGGCACAGCCGGCCGTCGTTCAGGCCGCCGCTTACCCGGTCGTACCGGCCGACTGGTATCCCGATCCAACCGGACGCCATGCCCACCGGTACTGGGATGGCGCAGTGTGGACCGGTCACGTCGCTGACAACGGCGTGTCTAGCTGGGATCCGATTCCCTCATGACGGCTGGCAGTCCGCCGAACAAGCGGATCAAGCTGGCTCGCAGAAGCGCCGGCGGCCTCACGAGGGGCCGCCGCTCTCGCAGCTTATCCGCAGTGCGTTCGACGACGGGCAGGATGCCGGAACTCACGTTCTCAGAGAACAATGGTCGGCTGGTCATCGTATCTCCGATGCCGGTGGGCACGCGATGGCTCTTCGCAGCGATCGGCCTCTTCCCATTGCTGGCGCCCTGGGAGTTGCTGGTAAGACCCCATTGGTCGGGTCGTCTCGGCCTGTTCTTCGTGTTCGCGGCAGTCATCTCGGCGGGCGCACTATGCCTGAGTGGCCTTCTCTTCTTCGCCGCCGTCGCAGGTCTGAGCTCGAGGATCACGCTCGATGCAGGCAGCATGACGTTCACGTATTCGGCAATGGCGCCGGTCGTTCCCACGCAATTGCGCTCGTATCCTCTTGCGGATTTGGCAGCGGTCGACGTGCGTACGTATGAATGGAGTGATGGCGCCCCATCGCACTCACTGCGCATTCTCACAACCGATGGCATCACGCACGAGACCGCTTCGTCCTGGTCGCGCGAGGAAGTCGAGGACTATCGCCACAAAGTCGCGGCCTTCTTGTCGCGGCATGTCGCCGATCGTCCGCTGTCCTGACCAGCGCATCGAGCGGATGCCGGAAGCTACCAGCGTCCCAATGCGCCGGAGCGCCGCTCATGCGCAAGACGTTAGCACCACTCCCACCACGCGCATTGTCACCCTTGCACGGTAACCGTGTAAGCGGTAGTCTTGCTGTATGATCACCTCATTCGGAGACCGAGCGACGGAAGACCTCTACCACGGTCGGCCGACTGCCCGCGTGCGGAGGTTCCCGCGTGACGTGGCCGACGCGGCACTAGTGAAGCTGGACTCGCTCAGCGGCGCGGCCTCGATGCTGGACTTGCGCTCACCGCCGGGCAACCGGCTGGAGGCGCTCAGGGGTGAGCTCAAGGGCTTCCTCTCGATCCGCGTCAACGACCAGTGGCGACTCGTGTTCCGCTGGCAGGGCAGCGACGCCTACGAAGTGCGACTGACCGACTACCACTGAAAGGAGGCTCGCCATGATCCCCGAGAACCGTATCCCCACCCATCCGGGCGTGATCCTCGCCCAGGAGTTCCTCGCCCCGCTGGGAATCTCGCAGGTCGCGCTGGCGGCGCATCTCGGCGTGCCGGTGCAGCGGGTCAACGAGCTGGTGCGTGGCAAGCGCGGCGTGACGCCCGCGACCGCCTGGCTTCTGGCCCAGGCGCTGGGCACCACGCCGGAGTACTGGGTCAACCTGCAGACGGCTCACGATCTGGCGCGCAGCAGGCCGGTCGAGCCGGTCGAGCCTCTCAAGGTCGCAAGCTGAGGTTGGGGATCCTGACTTCGAGTTTGAAGTGCAGCACTTCTTCCTCTGAGACCTCCTACGCTCGTGATGGTTCCCCAGGCCGAGGAGTCGGCGCCGCTTCTCGAGGCTCTGCGCCTGCGAGGCTACGAAGGGCCCACTCGCCTGATGGGCCGCCTCGACGTCGCGTGCCTCGAAGCTCTCGCGCTCGGGGTGGTCATCGGCGGGCATGGCAAGGTGCAGCTCGCGGTGCAGACCCAGCACCTCCTTGACCGGCTGCCCGCCGTTCAGACGGTCGTATGCGCGGGGGCCGCGGGCTCCCTGACCGCTGCCGCCCGGTGGGGCGACGTGGTCGTCGGGAGTTGCTCGATCGAACACGACTACAGGCTCCGCTTCGTCAGCGCGCCGCTGCCTGTACATGCGGCGGACTCTTCTGTGGTCCAGCAGATCCTCGCACTGCGCGCGCAGCTTGCCGGCGACTACCGGCTACTGTATGGACCCATCGCCAGCGGTGACGAGGACATCGTCGATCTGGAGCGGGCCCGTGAGCTCCACAGCGAGACCGGCGCAGTGTGCGTGGCTTGGGAGGGCGCCGGTGGGGAGCGAGCGGCCGCCTTCAGCAGGCGAGCCTTCGTTGAACTGCGCGTCATCACGGACTCGTGCGACTCCGGCGCCGCTGCCGACTACCACGAAAGCATGGACGCTGTCATGCCCCACCTGGCGGACGTACTGGCCACGTGGGCCGGCGCGGATCGTGGCCTGGCAGGCGCATCGACCTGATGCGCTGGAGCGCTTCGATATACTCGTAGCGCTGGGCGTACAGGTCACGCGTCGTGCGTCGACCCAGCCCGGAGGGCGTGACGCAGGGAGGTATCGTGGGCAGAGTCCTCATGGTCGTCCCGCCCGAGCGCTTTCGGGACGAGGAGCTCTTCGACACGCGCGCCGTGGTCGAGGCAGGCGGCCACCACGTTGTGGTCGCGAGCATGCGTGTCGGCGAATGCCCAGGGTCGCGCGGCGGACGAGTGTACGCGGAGGCAGCGCTCGATGCGCAACGAGCCGCGGACTACGACGCGATCGTGTTCGTGGGCGGCGGCGGTTCCAGGCTGCTGTGGCGAGACGAGGACGCACTCCGGCTCGCTCGTGAAGCGGCGGACAGTGCGAAGGTGCTGGGCGCGATCTGCCTGGCGCCGGTCATCCTCGGCAACGCTGGCGTTCTCCAGGGTCGCGCGGCGACCGTGGCTGGCAGCGAAGCGCGGACCATCGAGGCGTGCGGAGCCACCTATGCAGGCCCCGGCGTGACGGTCGACGGCACTATCGTCACGGCAAACGGGCCCAAGAGCTCGACGCTGTTCGGACAGCGCATCGTCGAGTTGCTGGCGTATCGTGAGGGCGGCGGTCCAGCAGGTATCGGCAGCGACAGGCCAGTGGCCGTGAAGGCCGTCATCTTCGACATGGACGGCCTCATGTTCGACACCGAGCGGCTTGCCCGTGATGCCTGGCGGCGCGCCATGGCGGAGCATGGCTACGCCCTCGACGACAGCGTCTATCTCACCGCGGTGGGTCGCACCGTAGAGGCCGCATGCCAGACCTTCGTCGACGCCCTGGGTCCCGACCTGCCGATTAAGGACGTCGAGGCGGCCAAGGCCCGCTATCTGCAGGAGATGCTCACGCTCGGCCCGCCTTTGAAGGAGGGTCTGGTGGCTCTTCTCGACGATATCGACGATTTGGGCATGCTCACCGCGGTGGCGAGCTCGACCGCCCAGGCCGAGGTCGCGCGTCGTCTGTCAAGCGTCGGCCTGCTTGCGCGGTTCGCCGTCGTCGTGGGCGGCGACGAGGTCGCGCGAGGCAAGCCGGCTCCGGACCTCTTCCTGCGCGCCGCCGAGCGCCTTGGAGTAGCCCCTGCAGACTGCGTCGTCCTCGAAGACTCGGAGGCGGGCATCAGATCAGCGGCCGCCGCCGGGATGATCCCGGTGATGGTCCCGGACCTCGTGGAGCCGTCGCCGGTCATCCGCGAGCTCGCCGCCGCTGTCGTCGGCTCGCTGCCGGAGGTCCTTGGGGCCCTGCGAGAGCTGGGAGCAGCATGAAGCAGCTGACCACGGACTTTGAGGCCCGCTTCCGCCGGGGAGACACGCCCTGGGAAGACCCGCACCCCTGGCACGGGCTGGAAGAGCTCATGCGGCGCTTCGTGCCCTCTGAGGCGACGATCCTCGACGTGGGCTGTGGCCTGGGGACGAACGCGCTGCGGCTTGCGAGTCTCGGCTACCGCGTCGTCGGCATCGATGTCAGCCCGTCGGCGATCGAGACGGCAGAAGCTCGACGCGCCGCCGCCGGGGTGAGCTGCGAGCTCCGCGTCGCCGATTTCTTTGCCGGTGGCCGGGAGGACCTCGATGTCGTCTTCGATCGCGGCTGCTTCCACGGCTTCGCCGACGGTGCCGGTCGCTCCCGGTTTGCTGCCACAGTGGCAGCGGCCCTGAGGCCGGCCGGCCTGTGGATCGACATCTCCGGCAGCAGCGACAACGGCGATTCTCCCGAGAGGGTGCACGACCTCGGCCTGCCGCGCCTGACCCTTGCGGACATGGCCCTGGCTATCGAGCCGTACTTCGAGACCGTCGAGATCAGGGGAGACGTGTTCGGGCAGACGCCAGACACCGACTTCCGTGCCTTCGTCGGCGTCTTCCGACGGCGTGTGCGTCGGTTGACGGTCCAAGCCTGAGTCGTCGGGCGAGCCGGACACCGCCAGGCGCAGTCGGCGGGCCGCTCAGCCGCCGTTCCACAGGACCCAGTCGAGCGTCGCCCTCGCGACCTCGGGCGAGCGCCCGGGGCCGTGGTGGCCGCCTTCATCCAGGGCGATGAAGCGCGTCGGGGCGGCCAGCACGGCCGCCAGGTGCTCGCTGTGTGCGAAGGGCACGGCCTCGTCGTCGCGGGCGTGCGCGAGGAGCACGCGCGGCAGGCCGCGCGCCGCGGCGACCAGGTCGAGCGCCTGCAGATACGGCCTCCAGGCGACTGCGTCGAAGCGGCCGTAGTACTCGCGGTCGGGGTCGCCGGCGCGCTCGAGCCGCTCGAGGTCGTCGAGGCCGGCGAGCAGGGACGGGCCGTCCGCGGGGCAGAGGAGTACCAGCGAACGAAAGAGGTCCGGGTGGGCGCGCGCCGCCAGCAGCAGGAAGCACCCTCCCATGCTGGCCCCGCGCGCCGCCAGCCACGGCGCAGCGCTGGCGGCCAGCAGCGCCTCACCGGCCGCGACCGCGTCGTGCCAGCCCTCCGGGCCCAGCACGCCGTCGCTCTCGCCGTGGCCGCGGAAGTCGAAAGTCAGCGCGGCCAGTCCGGCCGCGGCCGCCTGTTCGCCCATGATGCCGTGGTTCTCCTTGCGGCTGCCGGCGCCGTGGCACACCAGCAAGGCGCCGCGCGGGCGGCCGGCCGGGCGGAAGAGCAGGCCGGCCAGTTCGGTTCTGTCGGAGGCGATGCTGAGCCTCTCCGGCGTGGGTGTTGAGGACGTGCGCACAGCCTGAGTTTAGCCGACGCCTCCGTTGTGATGTACTTGCGGCGCCGCGGGCCGGCTGCGCCGCCGCGGCCGTACCGTCCCTGCGACACCCGGCAGGCTGCGATGCCCGCCGTCACGGAGGTCCCATGCACGAGGTCAACGTCGGCCACAAGGTCCTGGCGGACTACCGCTCTATCGTCCCTCCGGAGCTCATGGCCGAGATCGACGAGCTCGCCGCCGGCCTCCGCGGCAAACGCGTCCTTCACGTCAACGCCACGGCCTTCGGCGGCGGCGTGGCCGAGATCCTCCACACCCTGGTGCCGCTCACCTCCGACGTCGGCCTGCCGGCCGAGTGGCAGGTGATCGCGGCGCCGCCCGAGTTCTACAACGTGACCAAGAGCTTCCACAACGGCCTGCAGAGCCATGCCGTCGACTTCTCTGTCGAGGCGCGGGAACTCTACGAGAGCGTCTGCCGCGCCAACGCCGCCGACCTCACGCGCGCCTACGACTTCGTCGTGATCCACGACCCTCAGCCGCTCGCCATGCGCGACTACGTTACCTTGAGCCAGGACCGCTCGGCCTGGTGGATCTGGCGCTGCCACATCGACACGTCCACGCCTGATCAAGGGCTTTACGACTACCTGCTCCCGTTCATCAACCGCTACGACGCGGCCGTCTACACCCTGCGCGACTACGTGCCGCAGGGTCTTACCGTGCCGGTCCGCGAGATCGCCCCGACCATCGACCCTCTGGCGCCCAAGAACATGAGGCTCTCACCAGAGGACGCCGCCTACATCGTGCGTCAGTTCGGCATCGACGTGGAGCGACCCCTTCTGCTGCAGGTCTCGCGTTTTGACCCCTGGAAGGACCCGCTGGGCGTCGTCGACGTGTACCGCACCGTCAAGGCGAAGTACCCCGCCATGCAACTCGCGCTCGTCGGCTCGATGGCCAGTGACGACCCGGAAGGCTGGGAGTACCTCGAGAAGGTGATCGAGTACGTGGCCGCCGACCCCGATGTGTTCATCCTCTCCAATCTCGATAACGTGGGCTCGGTGGAGATCAACGCCTTCCAGAGCCACGCCGACGTGATCGTGCAGAAGTCCACGCGTGAGGGCTTCGGGCTCACCGTCACCGAGGGTCTGTGGAAGGGCCGACCCACGATCGGCGGCGACGTGGGGGGCATCCCGCTGCAGATCGAGGACGGCGTTACCGGGTATCTCGTCAAGTCCGCGGCCCAGTGCGCGGAGCGCTGCCTGCAGGTCCTGGCGGACCCCGAGAAGCATCGCCGCATGGCCCTTGTGGGCAAGGAGCACGTGCGCCGCGAGTTCCTTACGCCACGGCTGCTGCGCGACGATCTGCGGCTCTTCTCCGACCTGCAGGCGGGTAAGATAGGTCGGTAACGCTCGGCCGGCGCCGCTGCGCCGCTCCGGCCGGACCACACCGCGACGCAGGGGGCACGGCGTGCATGCAGACGATCTCGCAGGACGCCGTCTCGTGGCGGCCGCCAACCGCGGCCCAGTCTCGTTCCACAGCGATCCCTCCGGGGAGCCGGTTGTGACGCGCGGACCCGGCGGCCTCGTGACGGTCCTCACCGAGCTGCTGCGCAAACACCCGGGCACCTGGGTCGCCACCGCGGTGGGCGACGAAGAAGAGCGCCTTGCCGCCGAGGGCCGGGCGGTCGAGGTCGAGCTCGACGGCGACGCGTACCGCGTGCACTACGTCGGTGTCGCCCACGACGTCTACGACAAGTACTACAACATCATCGCCAACCCGATCCTGTGGTTCATCCAGCACTATCTGTGGGACCTCGGGCGGCACCCGGACATCTCGCCCAACGAGGTCGACGCCTGGGAGCACGGCTACCTGCCGGTGCAGCGGCTCTTCGCGCGAGCCATCGCCGCCGAGCTGGGCGCGGGCGTGGCGGGCGCCGCCGCGGCGGACGTTCCGGCCGCCGGCCCCGGCGCCCTCGTCATGCTCCACGACTACCACCTCTACGGCGTCGCGCCGCTGGTGCGCGCCGCCGTCCCCGGCGCCTTCATCCATCAGTTCGTGCACATCCCCTGGGCGCAGAGCGACGCCTGGCTCGTGCTGCCTGAGCACATGCGCCGGGCGGTCTTCACCGGCTTGCTCGGTAACGACGTCGTGGCTTTCCACACGCGTCACTATGCCGTGAACTTCCTGCAGGGCTGCCGCGACCTGCTCGACCTGGAGGTCGACGAGCGGCGACTGGGGGTGAGCTACGAGGGCCGCGAAGTGTGGGTGCGCGCCTACCCGGTGTCGATCGACCCGAACGAGCTGCGTAAGGCCGCCACGGCGCAGCGGGTGGCGGACGCGGAGCGCAGCCTGCTCAAGCGCCGTCGGGAGTTCCTCCTGCTGCGCGTGGATCGCCTCGACCTCAGCAAGAACGTGATCCGCGGGTTTGTCGCCTTCGACCGCTTTCTCGACCTGCACCCCGAATTCAAGGATCGCATCACCTTCCTCGCCCTGCTGCAGCCGTCACGCGAGGACGTGGAGGAGTACGTGGTCTACCGGGAGCGCGTCATGCGCGCCGTGGAGCAGATCAACACCAAGCACGGCAATACCGACTGGATGCCCATCGACCTGCGCATCGAGGACAACTTCCCGCAGACGCTGGCCGCCTACCGGCACTACGACGCGCTGATGGTCAATGCCATCTTCGACGGCATGAACCTGGTCGCCAAAGAGGGGCCGGTGGTCAACTCCCGCGACGGCGTGCTCATCCTCAGCGAGAACACGGGGGCCTTTGAGGAGATCGGCATGTTCGCCGTGGCCGTCAACCCGTTCGACATCGAGCAGCAGGCTGCGGCGATCTACGACGCTCTGACGATGCCGGCCGCCGAGAAGCACGACCGGGCCGAGGCCATCCGCCGCGTGGTCGACACGAACAGCATCGAGAAATGGGTGGCGGCACAGTTCGACGACATCGCCGCCAAACTCGACGCCGGCAGCTGACCTGCGCCTCGCGGGCGGAGGAGGCTTGGCCTCAGCCGCCCGCCTCTCGGCCGGACGCGGCAGCCACTACCCCACGAGGTGCGGGTAGATCGCGAACAGGTACAGGCAGTACACGAGGAAGATCCCGGCGACGATGTTGACCGAGTAGCGCACGCCACGGACCTTGAAGCGCTGCCCGATGGCGATCAGGAACAGCACCGCGGCGAGGACGACGGTGATGCGCACGTAGTGCTCGCCGGTGGCGCGGTAGTCGACGCCCAGATCGAACGCATGCGACGCCTCCTTGTTCTGCTCGGCCGCCTTCTCCGTGAGGGGATCCTCGTACTCCTCCATGTAGCGCGGGCCGGGGGGCGCGCTTGGGTCGTTCATTCCGTCGATCGCGACCCAGGCGTCGAAGGCTACCTTGTACTCGGGCGTGAAGCGGCGTTCGAGGAGGTCTTGCAGGCTCTTGTCGCCGGCATCATAGGCCTGCAGCCAGGCGGTGAAGTTGCCGGCGTTGTAGATGAGCGTCTGGTTGGCGGTGAGCGCGGTGCTCTGGGCCTCTGTGCGCAGGCGGGAGGACGTGGCGTACTCCTTGGCGCTCTCGCCGTCCCAGCGCGCCGCCTGGTAGCCGCTCAGGGCGGTCACGATCGCCACGATAGCGAGCAGGACCGCTTCGAGGATCTCGATCGTCTCGATGCGCCGCTTGCTGGGCCGGTCCGCGGCGGGCTCGCTATGCTCGCCCTGCTCTCGCAGGTGGTTCGCGATCTCGGCGTTGACGTTGCCTTCGGGCATGAACGACTCCTTCTCGACGGACCTGCCGGTCTTGACTGCCGGCAGATGGTACTACAGGCGCGGGCCTGGCCGGGAGCGGACGTGCGCTTGCCGCGCTGCACGACCGTTTGTCCGTCGGCACGAGCGGGAACGATGCGTTTCGAATAACACTTGTCTGACAGTGCAAATCGAATCCGCGCGGTCGGTCGACACCAGGGGGAAACCACATCATGAGAATCCAGCCCAGACCCGCCATGGCTTGGGCCATCGGCATCGGCTACGGCATCCTCTTCCTCGTCCTCGAGAAGATCATCGGCCTTGACTACGACACGATCGGCACCACGACCGACACCATCGTCAAGGGGATCGTCGTCCCGGTCGCCATCGGGACGCTCGTCCTCGTCGTCGTCACGACGCTGCTCGGCTGGTGGCGTCCGGTCCTGCGCGAGCTCCCCACCGACCCCGCGCGCCCGCCGCGCTGGCTGCTGGTCGTGCCCATCCTCGTCTTCATCGCCACTCTGCTTGGCATCGACTACGGCAACCTCGGCAACATGGGCGCCGCGATGATCGCCTGGCTGGCCCTCGGCACGGCGGGCGTCGGCTTCAGCGAGGAGATCACCTACCGCGGCCTCGCGCTCGTCGGCTTCCGCCGCGGCTACAGCGAGGTCAAAGTCTGGCTCTTCACCTCGCTCCTTTTCGGCCTCCTGCACGGCGTGAACCTTATCCTCGGTCAGGGCGCCGTGCCCACCATCCGCCAGTTCTTCTTCGCCTTCGTCCTTGGCAGTATCTTCTACGCCATCCGCCGCATCTCGGGCACGATCGTCGTCGTCATGGTCATCCACGCGCTCTGGGACTTCGGTTCCTTCACCCACGTGGCCGGCAAGGCCGGGGCCGTGGCGGCCAAGATCGACATCGCCACCGCGGGAGCCGGCCTTCTGCAGTCGCTGCTCGTGCTGATCGCCCTCATCCTGGTGATCGTCGGGGCAAAGAAGATCCTCGCGTCGAAGAAGCCCGCCGCGCAACCCGCGCAGGCGTAGAGCGCGTGACGCCCTTATTCTTCGACAGCTGAGCAGGGAGACGACCATGATCGTGACGACCACCTCCACCGTAGAGGGCCGGCCCATCGCCGAGTACAAGGGTATCGTCAGCGGCACGGCGATCCACGGCATCCACGTGGGCAAGGATTTCAAGGCGCTGGGCCGCAACCTCGTCGGTGGCCGCTCCGGCGTCTACGAGGACGAGATCGACAAGGCCCAGAGCGAGGCGATGGC
>JAPLCL010000265.1 GCA_026392265.1 Actinomycetota bacterium | reverse complement strand
TCTCGACGGCCGCGCGGGTGTCGTTGTGACGTGCAGTCTCGGCCGGTATGCTGAACAGAGGCAGTTGAAGTCTACGACACCGCGAGCGCCGTTACACGACGGCAGAAAGCCGCCGCGCAGCTCGCCGGCGATGCGCCACATCACCTCGAGGTCGCGGGCGTTCTCGGCGACCACCACGAGGGGCTTGGTGGTGTTGGCGACCATGGCGCGGAAGCTCTCGAGGAGGGCGACGTGGGGGTCGCCGCCGCCCGGGTGCGCGTAGGCCATCACGAAGTCGATCATGGGCAGCGCGTCGCAGAGGCGAGCGGCTTCGACGCCGTCGGCGAGCACCGTCGGGCGATGCTCGCCGGTGTCCAGGTCGTAGACGCTGGTCACCGCCGAGCCGTTGCCGAAGTACGCGTGGTAGCCGCCGAGGGACATCGCCGGCGCACCGGCGCGGTCGAAGACCTCGATCATGCTCGGGGCCGTGGCCCGCGCCCGTTCCACGAGCGCGCGCGGGATGCACACCAGGTCGGGGCCGGTGACCGTGCAGCCGGCGGCGCGCAGCAGCTCGCGAGCGTCTGGATGATGTACGCGCTGACCGACGGTCTCCAGGACCTCGAGGGCGGCCTCGTAGATCGCCGCCTTGTCGGTCTCGCTGAGGTAGCTCAGCCGGCCCGCACGAGCCCGCGGGTGTGAGTCCTGCGTTGGCACAGAGAGAATCCTTTCGCTTGATCGCTCATGGGCCTCTCGACGGCCGCGCGGGTGTCGTTGTGACGTGCAGTCTCGGCCGGTATGCTGAACAGAGGCAGTTGAAGTCTACGACACCGCGAGCGCCGTTACACGACGGCAGAAAGCCGCCGCGCACGGCGTGATGCTTCGCTATCGCGCGCGGCCGGCGCCCGATCAGTCATGGAGGGAGACATCGTGACCATCATCCTGGACGGCGGGTCGCTTACCGTCGAGAAGCTCGTGCGCATCGCCCGCGAGGGCGAGAAGGTCGAGCTCGACCCGGCGGCCGTAGAGCGCATCCGGGTCTGTCGCGCCATGCTCGAGGACAAGATCAAGGCCCGCGAGATCATGTACGGGACGAACACGGGCATCGGCGAGTTCTCGGAGATGGTGCTCGACGACGACCAGGTCACTCAGTTCCAGCGCTACCTCGTCTACAACCACGCCGCCGGCATCGGCGAGCCGGCGCCGCTCGAGGTCGTGCGCGCCGCCATGGCCGGACGCGTCAACGTGCACGCCCACGGCAACTCCGGCAACCGCCCCGAGATCACGCTCACTCTGGTCGCGATGCTGAACAAGGGCGTCACGCCCGTGATCTGCGAGAAAGGGTCGGTAGGCGCCTCCGGCGACCTTGCCCCGATGGCCCAGCTCGCCCTCCTGCTCATGGGCGAGGGAGAGGCGTTCTACGAAGGCGAACGCCTGCACGGCAAGGTGGCCATGGAGCGCGCCGGCATCCCCGTCCCGGGGCTGGAGGCGCGCGACGGCCTGGCCACGATCAACGGCTCCAACGTGCTCACCGCCATGAGCGCGCTGCTCTGCTACGACGCCGACCGCTGGCTGCGCCAGGCCGAGATCGCCTGCGCCATGAGCCTCGAGGCGCTGCTCGCCAACCTCAAGCCGTACAACGCGAAACTCCACGAGCTGCGCGGCTTCAGTGGCGCTATCCGCAGCGCCGCGGCGATCAAGAAGTGCATCGAGGGCAGCGACCTGGCCACCGGCAAGATCAAGACCAAGGTGCAGGACGCCTACTCCATGCGCTCGTCGCCGCAGGTCATCGGCGCCGCTCACGACGCGCTCAAGTGGGCCAGGTCGCAGGTGGAGATCGAGCTCAACGGCGTCGGCGAACCGCCTCGAGAACCCGGCGCTCAGCCAGGGCCTCCCGGACTTCCTCACGCCGAACCCGGGCTTCTACTCGGGCCTCATGCTCAGCCAGTACGCCGCCGACATGCTCATCACCGAGCAGCGCATCCTGGCGGCGCCGGCCTCCACGATGAGCATTTCCGCGGCCGCCGACCAGGAAGACTTCGTCTCGATGGGCATGAACACCGCCCTCAAGAACCGCCAGATCCTCGAGAACGCCTACGGCGTGCTCGGCATCGAGCTCATGGGGGCTGCGCAGGCCCTCGACTTCCGCGAGTTCACGCCCGGCACGGGCGTGCGCACGGCGCATGAGGTCATCCGTCGCCACGTCGACCACCTCGACGTCGACCGCCCGCTGTACCCTGATCACAACACGATGGCCGCCCTCGTGGCCTCGGGCGAGATCCTCGAAGCGGTGGAGAACGCGATCGGCCCGCTGGGCTGACGCCTCGCCGGGCGAGACGGCGACGAGCACGGCCGGAGCGACCACGGCGTGCTCAACTTCGACGGTGGCTGCTATGCCGAAGTCATCCGTCTTTCGCGTCCTGGTACCCACCACGTGCAAGGGAGTTCCTGCAAGCCCGCGGAGGCCCTGCGCGACGGGGAAAGTCAAGAACTGGCGGGCGTTTCATATCTTCCCCTTGCGCACTATCCCCCCGGCGCAGCCGCCGGGGTCACCGGCGCAGCCGCCCGCAAGCAGCCTGGCGGCGGGCGCATAGTCGCGAACGTCCGAATCCGTTGAGAGTACTTCCAACAACACCACTGGAGGTACAACCAACGGTATCGCCAACGGAAAGCGCTCGCATAGCAACCATGCCGGGCCGGCGAACACGGCCCTGCAGCTGACGGAAGACGATGCCGCCAGACCCCGCAGCAACGGAGGCGGCTGCGTACGGTCGTCGAAACAGGGCACAGTGAGGGATGGTGGCGGGAGCGACGGGGCTCGAACCCGCGACCTCCGGCGTGACAGGCCGGCGCTCTAAACCAACTGAGCTACGCCCCCGCGAAAGGACGATGACGGCCGGCGAAGGTGCGGGCCGGCCGCGGTACAGCGAAACGGCAGTCTAGCACACGCCGCAGAGCGCGGCAAAACGGCTACTCGCGGCCGGCGCGGCCGCCCGTGAGGCTGTAGTCGAGCAGGGCCCGGCCGAACCACGGCCTGCCGGGCAGGCCGTGGATGCCGGGCCTGTCGCCCACCGCCAAGGCATCTTCGTAGGCGACGACGATCTCGTCGGTGACGCGGGTCCACGACAGCGTTTCGGCGACGGCCAGACCTGCGGCTGTGAGCCGTCGCCGCTCGTCGTCGTCAATCAGCAGGTCGTACAGCGCGTCGGCGAGGAGAGCCGGCTCGCCTGGAGGTACGAGCCGGCCGGCCTCGCCGCCGCCCAGCACCGCGCGATAGCCGGGCAGGTCGGAGGCCACCACCGGCACGCCGGCGGCCATGGCCTCGGCCAGTACGATGCCGAAGCTCTCGGCAGCCAGCGACGGCGCACACACGACCTCAGCCTGAGCCAGTTGAGCCAGTTTTTCGTCGTCGACCACCCAGCCCAAGGCCTCGACGCCCTCCAGATCGAGCGGCGGCCCGTAGCCGAGCCGCGACGCCTCCAGCACCTGCGCGCGCGTCGCCCCGGCGATGACCAGCGTCGCGTGCGGGAGCCGCCTCCGCAGCCGCGCGAACGCGTGCAACAGTACACCGAGTCCCTTCCGCTTGTCGGCGCGCCCGATGAAAAACACGCGGCCCTTGACCTTGTCCGCGCCCACCGCGGGCGCGTACTCCTCCACCGTCACCCCGTTGGGGATGATGCGATAGTCGCCGGGGTACAGGCGCGCCGGGAACTCGCGAGCGGCCTCCGAGACGGCGATGCGCACGTCGAGACGCTCCATCCCCAGCCGGCCCAGCCATGGCAACCTTTCGTAGCCGAAGGAGGATTCGAGCGCGGCATGAAACGTCCCCACGACCGGAGATGCGGCGAGGAAGACGGCCGCCAGCCCCACCCACGGCGTGCCCGGCTCATGGATGTGGAGCACGTCGAAACGCCCATGCCGCAAGGCACGGTCCATGCGCAGCACGACGCGGGGATTGACGCTGATGTAGGAGCGCGAGCCGTTGGACGGCAGAGGGACGGCGGTGCCCATGGGGATGAAGCGCTCGGCGGCCTGCTGCCGCCGGCTGTCCACAGCGCGCCGGGTCGGCGAAAGCACGCCGACGGGCGCGATGATCCACGGCTCGTGACCGCGCGCCTCGAGCTCGGCGGCCAGATGCTCGATGTGGTGATTGACGCCGCCCGGGACGGTCCACGAATACGGCGTCACAAGCCCGACGCGCATACAGCCGCCGCCTTTCAGTCGTCCCGGTCCAGCCAGAAGCGCCGCCAGAGCACGGCCGGCGAAGAGGGCCATCCGGCGCCCGGCGAGCCCTTGATGCGCGCGGCCAACAGGATCGAGATGAGCACCAGTGTCCCCAACGCGCGGAACGGCCGCCGGTGCAGCGCCAGACTGATGAGCGGCAGCGAGACGGCCGTGACCGCCACGGCCTGCGGATTGCGGTGAAGCTTGGCGCCGCCGAGCAGCTCGGCGCCGCCGATCGCCATCGTCCCCGGATCCATGGCGAGCATGGCGCCCAGAGCGCAGGCGGCCCCGCGCCCTTTGACCACGGCGATGTGGCCGAGCATGGCGCTGATGCCGATGTCGGCCACAGCGCCGTACCCGGCACCGGTCAGACGCGCCGCCGTAGCAGGTACGTAGGCCTTGCCGGCGTCCAGGGCGAGTACCGCGGCGCCGGACTTCCACCCGACGTTACGAGCGACGTTGGAGGAGCCGGGCTTGCCGTCGCCGATGTCTTCGAGCGCCTTTCCGGTAAGCGCCCGTGTGAGCAGCCGGCCGCTGGGGATGCAGCCGGCGGCGAAGGCGCCGCCCATCCACAGCAGGGTGCGGCCGGCGCCCCAGCCGCGGCGCTCACGTGGCACGACGCGCGCCCCTCAGGCCCAGCGAGACAGCCCCGACGCCGACCGGGACGACCCACGTGAAGAACCGCCACAGCACGAGGCTGGAGATGTGGATGCTCTCGGGGGTGGAGGGTCCGATGAGCGCCAGGTAGCTGAGTTCGGCTACGCCGGCGCCGCCGGGAAGCGGTGAGAGTGGCATGAGCACCTGCATCACCGCCTGGCCCGTGATGATCGGCACGATGGAACCGCGCCAGCCCAGCGCGTGTAGCACGCAGATGAGGATGGCGAACATCGCGATCCAGTAGACCAGCTGCAGGGCGAACAGCTCGGCGATGGTGCGGCGGCTAGCGCCGCCGAACGCCCTCGCCGCCTCGACGAGCTCGTCGAGCTTGCCATGCAGCTTCTTGGGCACGAAGGCGCGGCCCATGGGGCGCTGCACCCAGAGCCAGACGACGACCCACACGAGGAGCAGCGCGCCCGTAGCACCC
>JAPLCL010000395.1 GCA_026392265.1 Actinomycetota bacterium | reverse complement strand
GAGGTGCGGGCCGGCGACGATGACGGAACGGCCGGAGTAGTCGACGCGCTTGCCGAGCAGGTTCTGGCGGAAGCGGCCCTGCTTGCCCTTGAGCATGTCGCTGAGCGACTTGAGCGGGCGGTTGCCGGGGCCCGTGACGGCGCGCCCGCGGCGGCCGTTGTCGAAGAGCGCGTCGACGGCCTCCTGCAGCATGCGCTTCTCGTTGTTCACGATGATGTCCGGCGCCTGCAGGTCGAGCAGCCGCTTGAGGCGGTTGTTCCTGTTGATGACGCGCCGGTAGAGGTCGTTGAGGTCGCTGGTGGCGAAACGGCCACCGTCGAGCTGCACCATCGGGCGAAGCTCGGGTGGGATGACGGGGATCACGTCGAGGATCATCCACTCGGGGTGGTTGCCGCTGCGCAGAAAGGCGGAGACGACCTTGAGGCGCTTGACGGCGCGCGCCTGGCGCTGACCCTTGGCGGTCTCGATCGTCTCGCGCAGCTCGGCGGCCTCCGACTCGAGATCGACGCGCTTGAGCAGCTCGCGCACGGACTCGGCGCCGGTGCCGCCGGTGAAGTACACCCCGAAGCTCTCCGGCTCGTAGCCGGGCTCGCGCCCGAACATGCGCTCCATCTGCTGGTAGAGAGCCTCGTCGTTGATCACGTTACGCGGGGCGATGGTCTTGAACTGATCCCAGGCCTTGTCGATCTGGCCCTTGGCGTGATCCACGTTCTTGAAGCCGCGGTCGATGTAGTCGTCGCGCAGCTGCGCTGGAGCTTGAGCTCGTCGGGGCCCAGAGACGAGGCGTTGACGGCGATGCGCCGGTAGGACTCGAAGATGTCGAAGTAGTTGAAGTACCCAAACTCGTCTTCGGGGTCGCTGTCGACGTGGAAATCGTCGGCCTCGCGCTCCGCGTCGACGATCGAGATGAGCTCGTCGTGCATGTCGCGGATGGCCTGCGAGCGCTTCTCGGAGTAGGCGTCGTAGCGCGCCTTGATCTCGTCGATCTTGTCTTGCAGCATCATGAGATCGTTGTCACGGCGCTCTGTGTCGACCGAGATGATGACGTAGCTGCCGCCGAAGTAGAGCACCTTCTCGAGCTCCTTGGGAGCGATGTCTAGCAGGTAGCCCATGCGCGACGGCACGCCCTTGAAGAACCAGATGTGGCTCACGGGGGCCGCGAGCTTGATGTGGCCCATGCGCTCGCGACGCACCTTGGCGCGGGTGACCTCGACGCCGCAGCGCTCGCAGATGATGCCCTTGTAGCGCACGCGCTTGTACTTGCCGCAGTAGCACTCCCAGTCCTTGGTGGGGCCGAAGATGCGCTCGCAGAACAGACCGTCACGCTCGGGCTTGAGCGTGCGGTAGTTGATCGTCTCGGGCTTGGTGACCTCGCCCTTCGACCACGCCTCGATCATCTTCGGCGATGCCAGCCCGATGCGTATCGAGTCGAAGTTGTTGATATCGATCACAGTCGCTCCCTCTGCCTAGGCGGGGTCAGTCTGCTTCAGTGTCGGCGTCGTCGGACTTGAGGTCCGGGACGTCGAGGTCGAGGAGGTCGCCGAGGCCGTCGATGTCGGGCAGGGCGTCGATGTCCGCAACAATGAGTGCTTCATCCACATCGGTGCCCATGGGCAGGGCAGCCGCGGCGGCCAGAAGATCCACGGCCACAGCCGGCAAGTCCTCATCGTCGCCGAGCGGCTCGTTGCCCGCCCCGATGACGTCCTGCAGGGCCGTGGTGTGGACGCCGGCCTGTTCGAGCTCGCCGGCGTCGCTCTGCTGGCGGCGCAGGCCGGCCGTGAGGTCGATGCCCAGTTCTTCCGCGGCGCGCAGAAGGTCGTCGTCCTCCTCGCGCACCTCGAGCACCGCGCCCTCCTCGCTCTGGACGCTCATGTCGAGACCCAGGCTCTGGATCTCCTTCATGAGCACCTTGAACGACTCGGGGATGTTGGGCTTGGCGATGTTCTCGCCCTTGACGATGGCCTCGTACGCCTTCACGCGGCCCACCGTGTCGTCCGACTTGATGGTGAGCATCTCCTGCAGAACGTAGGCGGCGCCGTATGCTTCGAGCGCCCAGACCTCCATCTCGCCGAAGCGCTGCCCGCCGAACTGGGCCTTGCCGCCCAGCGGCTGCTGCGTGACCAGCGAGTAGGGGCCGGTGCTCCGTGCGTGGATCTTGTCGTCCACGAGGTGCAGGAGTTTGAGGATGTACATGTAGCCGATGGTGACCTTGTTGTCGAAGCGCTCGCCGGTGCGGCCGTCGTACATCCACACCTTGCCGCTGCAGCGCCGGCCCGGAGGCTCCTTCTCGTTGATCTTGAACTGCACCGGGCTGTCGGGGTTCTCCCGGCTGCTGCGGATGAGGAGGTCGTCGATCTCTTCGATGGTGGCGCCGTCGAACACCGGCGAAGCCAGGCGAGCCGGCGTATTGCTGCGCCCGCCGTCGGCCTGGAAGCCCATGTGGGCGGCCCAGCCGAGATGCGTCTCGAGGACCTGTCCGATGTTCATGCGGGACGGGACGCCCAGCGGGTTGAGGATGATCTCGACCGGCGTGCCGTCCTCGAGATGAGGCATGTCCTCTTCGGGCACGATCTTGGAGATGACGCCCTTGTTGCCGTGACGGCCGGCGAGCTTGTCGCCCTCGGCGATCTTGCGCTTCTTGGCGACGTAGACGCGCACCAGCTCGTTGACGCTCGGCGGCAGCTCGTCGTTGTTCTCGCGGCTGAAGATCTTGACGTCGATGACCTTGCCGCCCTCGCCGTGCGGCACCTTGAGGCTGGTGTCGCGCACCTCACGGGCCTTTTCCTTGAAGATCGCGCGGATGAGCTTCTCTTCGGCGGTGAGCTCGGTCTCGCCCTTGGGCGTGACCTTGCCGACCAGGAGCTCGCCGGAGTTGACCTCGGCGCCGATGCGCACGATACCGCGCTCGTCGAGGTCGCTGAGCGACTCCTCGGAGCGGTTGGGGATGTCGCGGGTGATCTCTTCGTCACCGAGCTTGGTGGTGCGGGCGTCGACCTCGTACTCCTCGATATGGATGGAGGAGAGGAGGTCGTCCTTGACGACCTTCTCGCTGAGGATGATGGCGTCCTCGAAGTTGTAGCCCTCCCAGCTCATGAAGCCGACGAGGAGGTTGCGACCCAGGGCGATCTCGCCGTGGTCGGTAGACGAGCCGTCGGCGAGCACATCGCCGGCCTGCACCTTGTCGCCGGTGAACACGAGCGGCTTCTGATGGATGAGCGTGCCCTGGTTGGAGCGCATGAACTTGGTGAGGCCATACGTGTCGACGTCGCCCTTGCCGTGGTCGACCTCGATGCTGTCGGCGTCCACGTAGCTGACCTTGCCGCCGCGCTCGGCCATGATCACGTCGCCGGTGTCGACAGCGGCACGAAATTCCATGCCGGTGCCCACATAGGGCGCCTCGGGAGTGAGGAGCGGCACGGCCTGGCGCTGCATGTTCGAGCCCATGAGGGCGCGGTTGGCGTCGTCGTGCTCGAGGAACGGGATGAGGGCCGTGGCGACCGAGACGAGCATGGTCGGACTCACGTCCATATAGTCGATGTCGGTGGGCGGCACCTTGACGATGTCGGCGCCGGCGCGCGTGCGCGCGAGCACCACATCTTCTTTGAACTCGCCGGTGTCGTGGTCGAACGGCGCGTTGGCCTGAGCGATGGTGACGTAGCGCACTTCGCCGGTCTTCTTGTCGACGAACTCCTGCTCTTCTTCGGAGGCGTCCAGGTAGACGATCTCGCCGGTGACCTTGCCGCGCACGACCTTGCGGTACGGGGCGCGGATGAAGCCGAACTCGTCGACGGTCGCCATGGAGGCCAGCGAGCCGATGAGGCCGATGTTCGGGCCTTC
>JAPLCL010000099.1 GCA_026392265.1 Actinomycetota bacterium | reverse complement strand
AGAGAGATCTCCGCGGCCTGCAGCAGCGTGTAGTCGGCGTTGCCGCGGTTCGGCTTGCTCACCTTGTCCTTGGCCTTGTTCCAGGCCGCGCCCTTGGCCGTGACGGCCGCGGCCACGCGGGCCATCGACCGCGCATCGGCGCTGCTGACGCCGGCGGCCGTGAGTGCGCCCACATCGATCGTGCTCTGGAGATCAGCGCCGCGGGCCGCGAAGTCGTACGGCAGCACGGCGCCGTCCATGCTCTTGAACAGGCGGAAGAAGAACTTGTTGATGCCCGCCATGTAGTCCCAGTCGAGGAGGCTCTGGACCTCGTAGGTGCTGTGGTACATGTCGTCGTAGCCCGGGCCGCCGGCCGAGACCTCGAAGCTCGGCACCCCGGAGGCCTGGAAGCTCCAGCCGTTCTGCCACGTGCTCTGCGGGGTCTCGAGGGTGTAGCCGTTGGGGAGGAAGTCGGCCTTCTGTCCGGCGGCGGCGTTCTTGTCGATCCACGCCGCCAGCTCGGGGGCCGTGTTGAAGTCGAGGGTCGCGTCGTGGGCAGCCATCAGCTCGACGCTCCAGAACGCGGCGATCTTGCCCACCCACCCCGGATGCTCCTGCGTGATGAAGGTCCAGGCGCCGATACTCCAGTCGTACCAGCAGTTCGTGAGCCCGAACTCCTCGGCGGTGTCGAACATGAAGACGATGTCGCGCTTCGGCTTGTAGCCGCTCAGCGTCATGGCCTTGGCCATCGCCATGGTCTCGGCGACCGCGCCGGTGTCGTCCATGCCGGCGCGGAAGTGCGCGTCGTGGTGCGCGTCGATGATGACCTTCTGGCCGTTGTGCGCCGTACCGGGCAGCTTGGCCAGCACGTTCCAGCCGTAGCCGCCGTCGTCGGACATAGTGATGACGACGTCGCTCTTGAAGGTCGCACTGACACCGGTGTGCGTCGCGGCGGCGGCGGCGATCGCGGCCTTGAGCCAGTCGCCGTCCTGCTGAGACATGTAGATCAGGGGCACGAACTTCATGTCGTACTCGCCGTCGTTGGCGCCGAGCGCGTCGGGAGCGACGACGTACCAGGGCGCCGACGGATACTCGGCGGTGGGGTCGCTGGCGTTGCTGGTCAGGATCACGGCCTTGGCGCCGTGCCTCGTGGCTTCGTCGCCCTGCATGTTGAACCAGAAGTTGTCCATCGAGGAGT
Organism: Actinomycetota bacterium; assembly: GCA_026392265.1. Taxonomy (GTDB): domain Bacteria; phylum Actinomycetota; class Thermoleophilia; order UBA2241; family UBA2241; genus CAIXSE01. The sequence continues at coordinate 3,353 of JAPLCL010000099.1, read as the reverse complement.
CGACGACGACGATCTTGCCCTTCACGTCGACGCCCGCGTAGTCGGCGGCCAGGCCGCTGCCTACATAGACCACGTCCGCCGTGATGCCGTCTGCGTCGGTGCCGGGCACGCCGGCGAACTGCGAGCACTCGAACTCGCGGCCGCCGACGGTGACGTCGGCGCCGCGCACGTCCCAGACGTCCACTGGCACACGCTCCATGGTCACCCGGAGTCCCATCGCGGCGAGCTTGTCGGCGAGGTAGTACGCCGCGTCGTTGTCGGCCGGCGAACCCGCGAGACGGAAGCCCAGCGGCGACGTGCCGAGGTTGTCGAGATAGGTCTCGATGTTGTTGGGATAGCCCTTGGCGTAGAGATAGTCGATGGCCTGGTCGTAGGTGAGCATGCCGCCGGCCGCCGCGGCCGCCGGCAGGATCAGGGCCAGGGCCAGCACGGCCAGAGCGACGAGAAGAACTGTGCGACGACGATCCATGGGGCCTCCTGAGGTCCACAAAAGGGGAGCACGCGGAGGTCAGGCTCCGCGGCCGAACGTGGGTGCGCTGCTGCTGTCACCTCCTCAGACGGCCGGGTCGTGCCCCCTGCGCCGGTCGCCCTCAGCCTGCGCGGGGTCCGCTCCCGTCCAGCCCAGCAGAATGCGGTCGGGAGCGCAGATGTGGCACTCAGTCTGAACGTTCGCGCCGCCGCGGTCAAAGGGGAGCGGCGACGGGTCACGCCGTCGCTCAGGCGCCGATCTGGAGGCAGCGCATCGAGACCGTGCCGTTCTTGATGCCTTCGTGCACGGTCTGCACGTCGTCGCCCTCGGCTTGGACGGCGAGGGCGTAGAGCAGCGGCAGGAAATGGTCCGGGGTAGGCGCCGCCATCTTGCCGAGCGGGTGCTCGAGATAGCCGACGAGGTCGTCGTGGCGCCGCGCGGCGATGCACGCGGCGACCCAGGCGTCGAACTCCGCCGCCCAGGCGGCGACCGGCGCGTCCTCGTCCCAGTCGATGATGCCGAGGTTGTGGACGATGTTGCCGCTGCCGACGATCAGCACGCCGTCACCGCGCAGCGGCGCGAGACTGCGGCCGAGGGCGTAGTGCTCGGCCGCTGAGGCGGTCATGTCGAGGCTCAGCTCGAGGACGGGTACGTCGGCCGCCGGGAACATGCGGATGAGGGGCGCCCAGGCCGCGTGGTCGAGGCCTCGCTCAACGGGCGCGGCGCGTCCGCCGCTGAGCGCGCGCACGCGCGCCGCCACGGCGGGCGACCCCGGCGCCGGGTACTTCTTCTCGTAGAGCTCATCGGGGAAGCCGAAGAAGTCGTAGATCGTGAGATTGCGCACGTCGGCGCCTACGGCGGTTCCCGTGGTGAGCCAATGCGCCGACACGACGAGGATGGCCGCGGGCCGCGGCAGGCGCGCGGCCAGCGCCTCGAGGTCGCGTGTGTAGCCGTTGTCGGCGACGATGTTCAGCGGCGAGCCGTGCCCAATGAACAGTACCGGCAGACGGCCGGCCAACCCTACAGCGCCCCGCCGCGGCCGATGGACCTGGGCAGCACGATGGTCTCGTCGCGGCCCGGCCCCACGGCGATGAACTTCACCCTCGTCTTTGTGAACTCGGCGATGTACTGCACGTAGTCGCGCGCCGCCTGCGGCAGATCCTGCCACGCCTCGCACTCGCGGATGTCCTCGGTCCAGCCGGGGAGCTCCTCGTAGATCGGCTTGGCGTGGTGGAAGTCGGTCTGGCGCAGCGGGAACTCGTCGAGCACCTTGCGCCCGGCTTTGTACCGCGTGCAGGCTTTGAGCGTCGGGAGGCCGCTGAGCACGTCGAGCTTGGTGAGCGCCAGGTGGGTCACACCGCTGAGGCGCACGGCGTACCGGAGTGCCACCAGGTCGAGCCAGCCGCAGCGGCGCTGGCGCCCCGTGGTAGTGCCGAACTCTTGGCCCACCTCACACATGGCGACGCCGGTCTCGTCGAAGAGCTCCGTGGGGAACGGGCCTTCGCCGACGCGCGTGGTGTAGGTCTTGGCGACGCCGATCACGTGGTCGATGCGCGTGGGTCCCACGCCGATCCCCGTGCAGGCGGCGCCCGAGATCGGGTTGGAGCTGGTCACGAAGGGATACGTGCCGAAGTCGATGTCGAGGAGCGCGCCCTGGACGCCCTCGAAGAGCACGTGCTTACCTTGGTCGAGGGCGGTGTTCACCAGCAGGCTGGCGTCGCAGATGAAGGGCTCCATGCGTTCGCGGAAGCTGAGGAGCTCGTCGGCGACCTGGTCGGGGTCGAGCACGCCGATGTCGTAGCGCTGCAGCAGGAAGTACTTCTCCTGCAGCGCCGTCTTGATCTTGCGGCGCAGGATCTTCTCGTCGAGCAGGTCCTGCACGCGGATGCCGATACGCGTGTACTTGTCGACGTAGCACGGGCCGATGCCGCGGCCGGTGGTGCCGATCTTGAACTTGCCGAGCTGCTGCTCGTTGGCGCCGTCCAGGAGCAGGTGGTACGGCATGATCAGGTGGGCGTTGCCGCTGATGCGCAGGTTGTCGCCGCCGATGCCGCGCGCGCGGAGCGCCTCGAGCTCGCCGAAGAGGATATGCGGATCGATGACCACACCGTTGCCGATGACGCACGTCTTGGCCTCGTACAGGATGCCCGACGGGATGAGATGAAGCTTGAACTCCTCGCCGTCGCGGACGATCGTGTGGCCAGCGTTGTTGCCGCCTTGGAAGCGCGCGACCACGTCGGCCTTCTCAGCCAACAGGTCGGTGATCTTGCCTTTGCCTTCGTCGCCCCACTGGGCGCCCACAACGACGGTGCCGGGCACGGTGGTCTCCCTCCGTCAGTGTTGATGGTGTCTGGCCGTCATTTCGCCGGGCGGATGTCGTGACGGCACACGCGGACGGGTCGGGCCGGGGGGTCGGTGCAGCAAGGACGATCCCTTTTCGGAATCATAGGAGGGCGCCCTCGCTTTGACAAATGCGGAGGCCGGCCTCCGCCCGCGCCCCGTCCTTTCGAGTCGGCGACCGGCGAATCCGGTGCGTTCGCCACATCCAGCGAGCGCGGTGTGCGCTCTCGTCGCCGGTCTCGGCGGGACGCTCGAGGAGCCGGCCCTCTGGGGCCGCCGGATGGAGTGCTGCGGCTGCGGCGGCCTTATGATCGGCGCGGGCTCGGATCTGGGGCGCGTTCGCGATGCGGCTGATCCGGCTGGACGACGCGCGCCACGTCCCAGGCTTGAGATGCGCTGGCGGGGCGGGAGTCGTGGCGCCAGACTGGGGCCGCACACGGTGACCACGGGCTACCTGGCCGCGGCGGAGCGCATCCTGGAGGACATATGATCGGCGCACGGCCGTACTCGGCGTCTCTCGCGCCTGCTCACGGTCGCGCTGTCG
>JAPLCL010000338.1 GCA_026392265.1 Actinomycetota bacterium | reverse complement strand
TGGACTGCAGGTACTCCTGCCACTCGGCTTCGCTGGGCTCGTTGCACTTGCGCAGGAGCTTCTCCCACTCGTTGTCCACCCACGCCTCGATGTTGAGGAGGATCTCCTCGTTGCCCGGCTTGAACAGGTGGGCGAACCGGCCCTGACGCTTGAGCCACGGGATGAGCGGGAGCTTGTGGTGCGGCCGGTAGGTGAGGCGGTACTCGCCGTCCTCCACCTCGAAGAGCGGCCAGTAGCAGGTGTTAACGGCCTCTCGCGCCAGCTCGATGGTCTCGGCGCCGTCGGCGCGCCAGCCGCGCGGGCAGGGCGCCAGGGTGTTGAGGAACGTGGGGCCGTCCACCGAGAGCGCCTTGGAGGCCTTGCGCACCAGGTCGCGCGGGTCGTGCGGTGAGGCCTGGGCCACGTAACTGATCTCGTGGGCGATCATGATATCGGTGAGGTTCTTGCGGTTCTGAAGCTTGCCGGACGTGGCCTTACCCACCGGGCTCGTGGTCGTCCAGGCGCCCACGGGCGTCGCCCCCGAACGCTGGAAGCCGGTGTTCATGTAGGCGCCGTTGTCGTAGCAGACGTAGAGCATGGAGTGGCCGCGCTCCATAGCGCCGGAGAGCGACTGCAGGCCGATGTCGAAGGTTCCGCCGTCGCCGCCGAAGGCGATGAACTTGACGTTCTCCTCAATGAGGCCCTTCTTCTTGAGGGCGCGGTAGGCGGTCTCGACGCCGCTCAGGGTGGCGGCCGAGTTCTCGAAGGCGGTGTGGATGTAGCTACCCTTCCACGAGGTGTAGGGGTAGATCGTCGTGCTCACCTCGAGGCAGCCAGTGGCCGCCGAGACGACGACCGGGTCGCTGGTACCCATGAGGATCTGGCGCACCACGATGGGCGCGCCGCAGCCGGCGCACATACGGTGGCCGCCGGCGAGCTGGCTGCCCTGTGCCACCAGCTCGAGCCACTTCTGACGGGCATCCTCGAAGTGGTTGGTCTCTTTGATCGCCTCGACCGGGCACACGCCGACGCATTCGCGGCACATGATGCAGCGACTCTCGTCGACGCGGAAGGAGGCGAGCTCGCGCTCGTTGAACGTGAGCGCGCCGGTGGGGCAGCTCGTGACGCAGCGGCCGCAGGTGATGCAGTCGGAGAGCTGCAGGGCTTCGCCGTAGGCCGTGTCGACGTTCATCATGAAGCCGCGCCCGGTGAAGTCGTAGCAGGCCGGGCCGGCGACGTCGCGGCAGGTGCGTACGCAGCGCCCGCAGGCGATGCAGCGGTCCATGTCACGACGGATGAACGGGTGCTCGTGCTGGGCCTCGACCTGGCGCACCAGCGAGCCCTTGACGACGAGCTCGTTGTCGGTGACGCCGTAGTCCACGCCGAGCTTCTGCAGGTCGCAGGCGCCCAGGCTGGGGCACTCGCACTGCAGGCAGCGCATGGCCTCGGCTCTCGCGGCGGCCAGGCTGTAGCCCTTCTCGACCTCGACGTCGGTGGCTGAGAGCCGCTTGACCTTGCCCACCTGAGGCATGGTGGCGCGAGCCGCAGGTTCGGCGCTCGCGCCCATCTTGAGCCACACCGGGCTGCGCTCGGCCAGTCGCCGGCCCAGCTCGCTGAGCTTCTCCTCGTCATTGAGCTGCTCGAGGTAGGGCAGGCCGTTGAAGACAGCCAGCTTTTCCTCGAGCTCTGCGAGGTCTGTGCCGCGCAGCCAGGCGTCGACGGCCAGCGCCGAGCGCTTGCCGCCGGCGACCGCGTGGATCACCGACTGCGCGCCGGTGATGGCGTCGCCGGCGGCGAACACGCCGTCCGCCGGCGTACGCCCGGTGTAGAAGTTGGCCTGCAGCCGCACGCCGTCGGCGAGCGCCAGATACTCGGCGCTGTCGCCGAGCTTGGGTGCGTAGCCGGTGGCCAGCACCACGGTCGTGGCGGCCACGTCGAAGCGCGAGCCGCGTACTTCCTTGAGGCTGCCCTTTTCGCGTACCACCCGCACGCACTCCACGCCCTGCGTCTTGCCAGCCCTGGCCTTGACCTTCTTGGCCAGGGTGCCGAACTCGAAGCGGACGCCCTCCTCGAGGGCGGCGACGAGCTCCCGGGCGCCGGCCGGGATGTCCTCGCCCTCGTGCTGGGCGATGACCACGACCTCCTTGGCGCCCTTGCGGCGCGCCGTGCGCGCCACGTCGAGGGCGGTGATGCCGTCGCCGATCACGGCGACCTTCTGCGTGAACTTGACGGCGCGCCCTTCGCGCACGCGCTTGAGGATGTCGAGACCGCGTAGCGCGGCGTCGTCGCCGGGGAGGACGTGCTTGGGCTCCTCCCAGGTACCGACGCCGATCAAGACGGCGTCGAAACCCGCGTCGAAGAGGCCGTCGGGGTCGACTTCGTAGCCCAGCTCCGACTCGCCGACGAACCGTACGCCGGCTTCCCAGAGCGGCGCCAGCTCCTTGTCCACGACCTTCTCCGGGAGGCGGAACTCGGGGATGCTGTAGCGCAGCGAGCCGCCGGCCTTGGTGTTGGCGTCGTACACAGTGACCTGGTGACCCTTCTCGGTGAGGAACCAGGCGGCGGCCAGACCGGCCGGCCCGGCGCCGATGACGGCGACGCGCTTGCCGCTCGGAAGGCCGGGGACGAGCAGCGTGTCGCTGTGGTCGGCGGCCGCGCGGTGAAGGGCGCAGATGGCGATCGGCTCGTCGACGTCGCCGCGCCGGCAGACGGGCTCGCAGTAGCGTGGGCACACGCGCCCGAGGATGCCGGCGAACGGCAGCTCCTCGCGCACGATGGCGGCGGCCGCGGCGGCGTCGCCGTCGGCCAGCGCCGCCATGTAGGCGGGGATGTCGATGTGCGTGGGGCAGGCGTGCGAGCAGGGCGCCTCGCAGTAGGCGTTGTGATCCGAGAGGTACATCTTGAGGTAGCTCTCGCGGCGCGCACGCACGCGCGGCGTGTCGGTCTTGACGAGCAGGCCGTCGGATACCCAGGTGGTGCAGGCCGCCTGCAGCTTGTCGAGGCCTTCGACCTCGACCAGGCACAGGCGGCAGGCGCCCCAAGCGGCCATGCCCTCTTCGTGGCACAGCGCCGGGATGTCGATGCCCTCGCGGCGCGCGACCTCGAGGACGGTCTCGCCCTCACGGGCGCTGAACGTCGTGCCGTTGATGGTGAGCTTCACGGCAGCCTTGGTACGAGTACTCACCGCTGCCTCCCTTCTGCCAGCGCCAGTACGCCAGTCTCGACCGGGACCGCGTCGAACTTGCAGACCTGCCGGCAGGTGTCGCACTGGATACAGAGCTTCTGATCGATGACGTGGAGCTTCTTGCGCTCGCCGCTGATGGCGTCTGTGGGGCAGGCGTCGAAGCACACGTGGCACCCTGTGCAGGCGTCCTTGTCGATGGTGTAACGGATCAGCGGGCGGCACACCTTGGCCGGGCAGGAGCGCTCGACCACGTGGGCCATCACTTCGTCGCGGAAATACCGCAGCGTGGTGAGCACGGGGTTGGGGGCGCTGCCGCCGAGCTGGCAGAGCGAACCCTCGACGATGTCGTCGCTGAGTTGTTCGAGCAGCTCCACGTCGTCGATGGTGCCCATGCCCGCGGTGATGCGCTCGAGGATCTCGAGCATGCGCTGCGTGCCGACGCGGCAGGGTACGCACTTGCCGCAGCTCTCCTCGGCGGTGAACTTGAAGAAGAACTTGGCGAAGTCGACCATGCACGTGGTCTCGTCGACCACGACCATACCGCCCGAACCCATCATGGACCCGTACTTGGAGAGGTTCTCGAAGTCGATGGGGGTGTCGAGGAGCTCGGCGGGCAAGCAGCCGCCGCTCGGCCCGCCGAGCTGCACGGCCTTGAATTCGTGGCCTTCCTGCATGCCGCCGCCGATGTCGAAGATGACCTCGCGCAGCGTGGCGCCCATGGGGACCTCCACGAGGCCCGAGTTGCGCACCTTGCCGGTGAGCGAGAAGATCTTGGTGCCCTTGGACGTGGCGGTGCCCAGGGCGCTGAACGCCTCGGCGCCGTGGTTCACGATCCACGGGACCGTGGCGTAGGTCTCCACATTGTTGAGGTTGGTGGGCTGGCCCCAGAGGCCATGGGCGACCGTGCGGATGTGCTTGCCACGCGGCATACCGCGGTGGCCTTCGATGGAGGCCGTGAGCGCCGTGGATTCACCACAGACAAAGGCGCCGGCGCCCTGATTGATGCGCAGGTCGAAGTCCCACCCGGTGCCGAGGATGTCGGTGCCGAGGAGGCCGCGTTCGCGCGCCTGTCCAAGCGCATGGCGCAGGCGCGACACGGCCAGCGGATACTCGTGACGAACGTAGACGAATCCCTCGTCGGCGCCGATCGCGAAGGCCGCGATGAGCATGCCCTCGATCACTGAGTGCGGGTCGTCCTCGAGCACGGCGCGGTCCATGAAGGCCCCGGGGTCGCCCTCATCGCCGTTGCAGATGATGTAGTGCTTCTCGCCGGGGTTGGCGCGGCAGAAGCGCCACTTCTTGCCCGCCGGGAAGCCGGCGCCGCCGCGGCCGCGCAGGCCGGAGCGCTCGACCTCGTCGATGACGGCTTCTGGGTCGTCCTGCTGCAGCACCGTCGCCAGCGCCGCGTAGCCGCCGCGCGACAGGTAGTCGTCGATGGACAGAGGGTCGATGTAGCCGTTGAGAGCACGCACGATGCGTGTCTGGCCGGCGTAGAACGGGACGTCCTTTTCGAGCGGGACGCCGGCGCCGGTGGCCGGGTCGACGTAGAGCAGCCGCTCAACGACGCCGTCGCCGACCACGCTGGTCTCGATGATCTCGGCGAGGTCCTTGGGCTTGAGCCGCGGGTAGAAGATGCCCTGCGGGTGGACGACGGCGATGGGGCCCTCCTGGCACAGGCCGTGACAGCCGGTGAGGACGACGCGTACCTTGTCGCCGAGGCCGCGCGCATCGAGCTCCGCCTGGAGCGCGTCGCTGAGCGCCGCGCGGCCCATGGCGTTGCACGTCGAGCCGGCACACACGCGGATCTTGAGGGTGTCTTCGCCGCCCGTGGCGAGCTCGGGCCTGTAAGCGGCCTTCATGGCTTTCTGGATGGTGCTGGCGGCCATCTCAGGCCTCCTTCTTGCGAAGCTGACGGATGAGCTTGCGTGCCTGTTGCGGCGTGACGCGCCCGTGGGTGTCGTCCTCGCCGATGCGCACGGCCGGGGCCAGCGCGCAGGCGCCGATGCAGTTCACCGTCTGCAGCGTGAAGAGCATGTCGGGGGTGGTGTCACCGACGGCGATGTCGAGCTCCTGGGCGAAGGCCTCGGCGACCAGCGGCGCGCCGGCCACGTGGCAGGCGGTGCCCATGCACACGTTGATGACATGCTTACCGACCGGCAGAAGCCGGAACTGGGCGTAGAAGCTGGCCACGCCGAACACCCGCGAGAAGGGCAGCTGCATCTCGCCGGCGATCTCCTCGAGGGCCGCGCGCGGCAACCAGCCGAAGGAGTCCTGGGTGGTGTGCAGCGCCTCGACGAGGCCTGAGCCGGAGCGCAGGCCGGCGATCACGGGGTCGAAGAGCTTCATGTCGATCTCGGGCATGAAGCCGGCCGGCTTCTCGCCCATGACGCACGCCGCCCCGGCTCCGCAGCTCTCGCCGGGCAGCGTGGCCAGTGCGGCGGCGCGCTCGGCGGCGATGTCGAACGGGAGCTCTTCGAACTCGGGGCAGTAGTCGATCTCGATGCAGTCCACGGGGCAGGCGCGCTCGCAGAGCGTGCACGAGTAGCAGCGGTAGCTGCCGTCCTTGGCCTTCACGAGGTCGAAGAGGCCGACCCCTTTGCTCTTGTCGATCAGCTCGCGGCGCTCGAAGTCGATACCCTTGAGCACTTCGTACAGGGCGGAGCCCTGGGGCTGCGCCACGCGCCCGCCGTTGCCTGAGTCGTTTCTCGCCATGCCGGTCACCTCAGTCATCGCGCAGGTTGAGGTAGCGGCGCTCTGTGGAGGTCCGCTTCTTGCTCTGCGCAGCTTTCTGGAGCACGGCGAACGCCTGCTCGATGTTGTCGGGGAAGATGTCGCGCCCACCGAGCCCGTAGATGAACGGCAGGATCTGCGGCCGCGGGTCGCTGTCGTACAGGGCCGCGCGGACCTCGAGAAACACGGGGCCGCCCTGCGCGCCGAACGAATCGGCACGGTCCATGACGCCCACGACCTTGACGTGCTCGAGCGCCTTGGCGTAGGCCGCGTGCGGGAAGGGCCGGAAGGCGCGCACGCGCACCATGCCGGCCTTGACGCCTTGTGAGCGCAGCTTGTCGACCGTCATGCGCGTGGTACCGGCCGTCGAGCCGACCACGACGATGGCCACTTCGGCGTCGTCGAGACAGTACTCCTCGAGCAGGCCGTACTGACGGCCGCTGATCTCGGCGTATTCGTCAGCGACGTCCTGGATCACGGTGAGCGCCCGGTCCATGGCGCGGTTCTGCGACACCTTGTGCTCGAAGTACCAGCCGTGCAGGCCGTCAAACGGGCCCACCGTGACGGGGTGCTTGGTGTCGAGCATCGGGTTGGTGGCGTGGTACGGGCCGATGAACGTCTGTACCTGCTCTTTGGTGAGCATCTGCAGCGGCCCGATGGCGCCGCTGATCACGTAGCCGTCGTACATGTGCATCGTGGGCGTGCGGATGTCCATGCTCTCGGCGATCCGCACCGCCATGATGCAGTTGTCGTAGGCCTCCTGGTGGTTCTCGCCGTACAGCTGGATCCAGCCGGTGTCGCGGCCGCCCATGGTATCGCTGTGGTCGCAGTGGATGTTGATGGGGCCCGAGAGGGCGCGGTTCACGGTGGTCATGACGATGGGCAGCCGGTAGCTCGCGGCGATGAAGAGGACCTCCCACATGAGGGCAAAGCCCTGGGAGGAGGTCGCGGTCATGGTCCGCGCGCCGCCGGCCGCCGAGCCGATCACGGCGCTCATCGCGGAATGCTCGCTCTCGACGGTGACGAACTCGCTGCTCACCTTGCCGTCGGCGACCATCTGCGCGTAGAGCTGCACGACCTCGGTCTGCGGCGTGATCGGGTAGGCGCACACCACGTCCGGGTCGATCTGACCCATAGCTTCGGCGACCGCCTCGTTACCGGTGACCGCCAGGATCTCACTTTCAGTGGTGGCCACGTTCACTCCTTCTCATCGGTCTTCATGACGATGGCGTCGGTGGGGCACTCCTTGGCGCAGATGCCACAGCCCTTGCAGTGCTCGAGGTCGATGCCCACGGCCTTGCCGTTCTCGATGATGATGGAGGCGTCGGGGCAGTAGAAATAGCAGAGCATGCAGCCGTCGCACTTCTCGCTGTCGATCAGCGGCACTTCGCTGCGCCAGCCGCCGGTCTCGTTGAAGACCGAGTTGCCGGCCTCGATGATGGTCGCGCCGAGCTGGTGCCTGTCGGGACCCCAGTCGTCGACATCACTGATGTCCCACGTGGGTTTCTTCTTCGCGGCCACCTTGGCGGCGCGCGGCTTCTTGAGAGGTACCGGTGTCTTGGCCACAGCCTTCTTCTCGACGGTCATTCGCCCTTGACCTCCTCGTAACTGCGCGTGATGGCGTTGATATTGCCCTCCACGACCTTGGGCGGGAATTTCTTGCCGAAGTCGGCGCGCAGGAAGGCGACCACTTCGTCGATGGGGAAGAGCCCGGTGATGCGCGTGAGCGCCCCCACCATGGGCGTATTGGGGATCGCCCTCTTGATCGTCTCGACGGCGATGCGCGTGGCGGCGATGGTGTAATAGTGGAAGCCCTCGAGGTGGTAGTGCTTGCGCAGCTCGGCCGGGGTCATCTCGCTGTTGACCAGCACGATGGCGTCGGCCGGCGCACCCTTGGTCACGTCGACGATGCTGAGCAGCGACGGGTCGAGCACGACCACGATCTGCGGGTGCTCGATGCCGGCGTAGATCTGGATGGGCTCGTTGCTGACCCGCGTGAAGGCCACGATGGGAGCCCCCGAGCGCTCGGGGCCGTACTCGGGGAAGGCCTGGAAGTACTTCTTCTGGCCGAGCGCCAGCTCGGCGACCATCTTGGCCGCGGTCACCGCGCCCTGGCCGCCGCGGCCGTGCCAGCGGATCTCCGTGAGGCCAGCCGCCGGCTTCTGCTTCGTGCCGGTCTTCGTCGCCATGGTCACTCCTCTCCGCGCCGCAGGCTGCGACGCCCCGTAAGGGCGCGGCCTAGCGTGAGCTCGTCCGCATATTCAAGGTCGCCGCCTACCGGCAGTCCGCTGGCCAGACGGGTGACGCGCACCCGCTGCGGCAGCATGTCGGCGACGTACATCGCCGTCGCCTCACCGGTCATGGTGGGGTTGGTCGCCAGGATGACCTCCTCAACGTCGCCGTCGACGCGCGACAGCAACTCCGCGATGTGCAGGTCGTCGGGTTCCACGCCGTCGAGCGGGCTCAACGCCCCGCCGAGGACGTGGTAGAGGCCGCGGAACTCCCGCGTGCGCTCGATGGTCACGATGTCGAAGGGTTGTTCGACCACGCAGAGCACGTGCGGGTCACGGCGCGTGTCGGCGCAGACGGTACAAAGCTCGCCCTCGGCGAGGTTGAAACAGTGGCTGCAGAAGCCGATCTTCTCCTTGACGTCGGTGATCGCCGCCGCCAACGGCAGGATCTCGTCTGGCCTCAGCTTAAGCATGTGGAAGGTGAGCCGTTGAGCCGTGCGTGGACCGATCCCGGGCAGCTTGGCAAGCTCCGTGATCAGCCGCTCGACGGCCGGTGAATACACGCACATCCTCCTCGTGGAGAGAGCATGAGTACTGATGCCCCTGACCTCAGGCTCCGTCCGCCGCCGTGAAGGCTTGCGGACGCGAGCCACAATGTTACCCGTTCGAGGGGCGGCTTACCAACGCGGGGGGTGACAAAGACCCGCTCCGGCCTGGCTGCGGACGCGCTCGGAGAAAGCGCGCCTAGAACATCCCGGGGATGTTGGGCAGGTCGAGGCCGCCGGTGGCGCCGCCGAGCTTGGTGGACGCCAGGTCCTGAGCGGCGCGCAGCGCCTCGTTGGTGGCCGCCACGACGAGGTCCTGCAGCATCTCGACGTCGTCGGGGTCGACGGCCTCGGGCTTGATGCGCACTTCCTTGATCTCCAGCGCCCCGGTGGCGACGACGGTGATCATGCCGCCGCCGGCGCTGGCTTCGACCGTCTCGACGGCGAGCTCCTCCTGGGCCTGCGCCATCTTGGCCTGCATCTCCTGGACCTGCTTCATCATCTTGTTGTACTGGGGGTTTGCCACGAGTGGTTCTCCTTACGAGTCGTCGGGCATCTCTTCGGCGTCGAAGGTGCCTTTCGCCTGCTTGATGAGAGCGGTGAAATCCATGTTGTGAGCCGCCGCCGCCTGGTCGGCGCCGGCCGGCTCAGCCGCGAGGCCGGTCGCCGGCACGAACTCGGGCAGCAGGAGCTGGCCCAGCGCGGCTTCGATGGCGCCGGCGAGCAGCTCGGCGTTACCGGCGTCGCGGGCGCGCGTCAGGGCGAAGTCGGACGGCATGGTCACGGTGAGCCGCCCGTCCTCGAGCCCGCTGGGGCGGGCGTCGCGCAGCATCGCGTAGAGGCTGACGCTGCTGGCCTGCACGCGTTGCAGGATGAGCTCCCAGGCGCGCTTGACGCGCTCGAGGGTGAGCTCCGCCTCCGGGGGCTCGACGGCGGGCGGCGCGGTCGCGGCGGGCGCCTCCGCGGCCGTCGCGCCGGGACTGACGGCGTCGTCTGGGGTCGCGACTGGGGCAAGCGCCGGCGTCGCCTCGGTCTCCACGACGCGCGCGGCGCGGATCGGCTTGGCCGCCGCGCCGGCCGGCGCGGCGGCGCCGGCCTCGAGACGGCGCAGGCGCTCCTCGAGCGCGGCCGCCGAATGGTCGAGCTGCGGCCGCGTGACTTTGACCAGCGCCAGCTCGAGCTGCAGCCGCGCGTCCAGGCCGTCGCGGATCTCGCGCTGGGCTTCGCCCAGCGTCTCGATGAAGTGGATGACCTCCCGTGGCGGCAGGTTGTTGGCTTGGGGGAGCAGGCGATTGAGCAGCTGGTCGTCCAGCTCGACCGTCTGGCCGAGGGCGCGCAGCGAGGCTTCGTCGCGGGCCGACTCCTCGAGGTGCTGCAGCAGGAAGAGCTGACGCAGATGGCGCAGAAGGTCGCGGATGAACTGCGAGTAGTCGGTGCCCTCGTTGGCCAGGCGCTGCACGAACTGCAGCGCCTCGGCGGTACGCCGCTCGGTGACCACGTCGGTGATCTCGAAGAGGAGGTCGGCGTCGGTGACGCCGAGAGCCTCGAGCACGTCGACCGGCTTGATGGCGCCTTCGGAGTACGTGATGAGCTTGTCGAGGATGCCGATGGCATCGCGGAACCCGCCCTGCGAATGACGCGCGATCTCCGCCAGCGCCGCCTCCTGGATCTCGATGCGCGGCCCGCCGCGTTCGTCGCCCGGGCGCGCGTTCTCGCGCTCCACGATGGTGGCCAGCAGCCGGGCGATGTCGCGCACCTGCGGGCGGCGGAAGTCGAAGCGCTGGCAGCGCGAGATGATGGTCTCGGGGATCTTGTGAGGCTCGGTGGTGGCGAGCACGAAGACGACGTTGGCCGGCGGTTCCTCGAGGGTCTTGAGCAGCGCGTTGAACGCCTCGCGCGTGAGCATGTGGACCTCGTCGATGATGTACACCTTGAAACGGCCGTCGACGGGGGCGAAGGCGATCTTGTCGCGCAGGTCGCGGACGTCGTCGATGCTGCGGTTGGAGGCGGCGTCCATCTCGATGACATCGAGCGAGACGCCGGCGGCGATGGCCACGCAGTGGCGGCAGACGCCGCAGGGCGTGGCCGTCGGCCCCTCGACCGGTGCGTCGGCGGTGCCGACGCAGTTGAGCGCCTTGGCGAGGATACGCGCGGTGCTCGTCTTACCGGTGCCGCGCGGCCCGGCGAACACGTACGCGTGCGCCACCGCATCGGTCTCCACGGCGTTGCGCAACGTGCGCGCCACGTGGTCCTGGCCGACGAGCTCGGCGAACGTCTGTGGGCGGTACTCGCGGTAAAGGGAGCGCTTCATAGGATGGTCAGTCTACCCCGCCGGAAAGTGGGAAAGTAGCGGCCGCGCACCCGCCGTCGAAGCGCGTTCTCCGAGCGTCTTCGCCGGGCGCAAGCTCCGGTCAGGCGACCCTGCGGCACATGGAATGGCCTGCTTACCGCTGCTTCCTCCCGGACCTGACGGGGTTCGCAGGGTTCCATTGCGTAGGACCCGACCCTCAACGCCGCGACACGGCTGACAGCCTCGCGGAACGGCCCCTCGGGCGGGGATTCAGCCCCGCTATAGCGGATTGCGGGTACAGGGCACCGCTGGCTCCCCGCCTAGCGCGACCGTCGTGGATGGTACGCCGGGGCGGCGAGAGAAGCAAACGGCCGGGCCCCGGCGCCGGCCGCCGGCCGCGGCGTCAGACGCCGCCGAGCTCCGCGGCGCGCGCCACGGCGACCAGGACGGCGTCGGGCTCCGTGAACTGGGGCATGTGGCCGCTGGCCGAGAGGCGCACGATCTCCGCGCACGGCACCAGCGCGTACAGCTTCTCGGAGGTGCTCGGCGGCACCATCCGGTCCTGCTCGCCGACGACGATGACCACCGGCACGGCGAGGCCGGCGTAGCGCGGCTGCAGGGCGCCCAGCCCGGCCTCTGCGCTCTTGCGGTCGTCACCGTCGTTGATGAGGCGCGCCTCGTCGAGGGCGAGCGCCGGTGCGATGCGTGCGTACTCCGCCGGCGGCTGGCCGGGGAAGAAGGCGCGCCGCAGGGCGCTGTCGACGAGCGGGCGGCCCAGCCGCGAGCGACCGAGCCGGCCCACGGCGCGCAAGGTCGTGCGTGAGCGCAGCAGGGCCACCACCCACGGCGGCGGCCCTCCGAGCGGAAGCACGTAGCCGCCGAGCGTCACGACGGCGGCCACCTCGCCGGGCACGTCGAGGGCCCAGGCGAGCGCCACGGCGGCGCCGAACGAGTGCCCGACGAGGACCGGCCGCTCGAGTCCGAGCGCGGCGGCCGCGGCCCTCAGGACGGCGGCTTGCGTCTGCGGCGAGCCGCCGTCGTGAGCGGCTCGGCCACTGAACCCCGAGCCGGGGCGGTCGAAGGCGATCACCGTAAAACGCTCCGCCAGGCGGTCGCCGATGGACAGCATGAGGTCGTACACCGAGCCCTTCGCCCCGTGGATGTACACAAGCGGAGGTCCGGCGCCCCGGCGCACGTAGTGTACGCCCACGCCGGCGGCCCTGACAAAGTCTCCCGGCGGCTCATTGAGCTTGCCGCGAAGCACGGCGCTGTCGTGGACGCTGACCATGGGTGGAGTCTGCGCCGCCGCGAGAAGTTGCAAACCGCGGCGCGGCGGCTACGCTGAGACCGTGGCCGTCAAGAAGTACCTGCTCGCCGCGCTTGTCGTGGCCGTCGTCGCCGCGCTGGTCGTGGTGGGCGTCACGCCGCTGGGCGTGTCGCCGCCGGCGCCGGAGCGGAGTGCGGCCGAGGGCTTCTCGGCAGGCCGCGCCATGCGGCTCTTGCGTGAGATCGCCGCCGCTCCCCGGCCCATAGGCTCGGTCGGCGCCGCGCGGGCGCGAGACGCGATCGTCGCCGAGCTCGACGCGCTCCACCTGGCGCCGCACGTGCAGACCGCTTCCGCGGTGTCGGCGGTGAGCGGGCGCGTGGCGGGCACCGTCCGCAACGTGGTCGCCCGCCTCCCGGGCCGTGACCCCTCGCGCGCCGTCCTGCTCGCGGCCCACTACGACTCGGTACCCGTGGCCGCCGGCGCCGCCGACGACGGCGGCGGCGTGGTCACCCTGCTCGAGACGGCCCGCGCGCTGGCGTCGGGGCCGCGACCGCGCACCGACGTCATCTTCCTGTTCACCGACGGAGAGGAACGTGGCCTGCTCGGGGCGCGCGCCTTTCTGCGCGAAGACCCGTGGGCCTACGGAGTGGGCGTCGTGCTGAACTTCGACAGCCCGGGCTCGTCCTCGCCGGTGCTCATGTACGAGACGAGCCCGGGCAACGGGCTTCTGGTGCGCGAGCTCGTGGCCGGCGCGCCGCGTCCGTACACCTCATCGCTGATGTACGAGGTCTCAAGGCGTCTGCCCATCGAGAGCGACTTTCGGCCGTTCTCGGCCGCCGGCGTGCCGGGCATGAGCTTCGGCGCCCTCGACGGGCCGACCTACGACCACACCGCCTACGACTCGCTGGAGAACTTCCGCGCCGGCAGTCTGCAGCACGAGGGCGACACGGCTCTTGGCTTGGCGCGGCGCTTCGGAGACCTCGATCTCTGGGCTCTGCACCGCGAGGACGTCGTCTACTTCGACATCGTGGACGGCCTTGCGGTGGTCTACGAGAAGAGTCTTGTGTTGCCGTTCGTGGCTTTGGCGGCCGCCGTCTTCGCGGTCGCCGTGGCCGTCGGCGCCTGGCGCCGTTTGCTCAGCTTGCGCGGTCTCAGCGTGGCCGTGCTCGCCGCCGCCGCCGTTCTGGGGGTCGCGCTGCTGGTCTTGGCGCTGGCCTGGGGCATGTATCGCACCGCCTACGAGCAGCGCACCTGGAGCGAAGCGGGCGTCGTGATCAGCGATTTCTACCGGCTCGGCCTCGTGCTGCTGGCCGCCGCTGTGATCGTCGCCGCCTACGAGCTCCTGCTGCGCCGTCTGCGCCCCTGGGACCTGGCCGTGGCGGCCCTGTTCTGGTGGCTGGCCGCCGCCGTAGCGGTCGCCGTCATCGTGCCGGGCGCAAGCTATCTCCTGACGTGGCCGCTGGCGGGAGCCAGTCTGGGACTGCTCGGTGCGGTCCTGCTCGGCGACCGTGCCCTGCACAGCGTGGCGGGCGTGGCGGTGACTCTGGCGGGCGCCGCCCCCGGCGTGGTCCTGATGAGCTCCGCCACGTATCTCCTGCTCATGTCGGCCGGTCTCAAGCAGGTGGTCACCGTCATCGCCGTGTGGCTGGTCGTCGGCCTCCTCGTTATCCCCCTCGAGGTGGTGCGGCGCGGGTTCCGCCTGTGGCTGCCGGTCGCTCTGGCCGGCGTGAGCGTCGTCGTACTCATGGCCGTGGGCTCCACGGTGGCGTTCGACACCGAACACCCGCGCTTCACGAGCATCTACTACCGCGTCGACGAGTCCGGCGCCTCGCGCTGGCAGACGGTCGACCGTATCGATGAGTGGACCGGTCAGTTCCTGCGGGAGGAGCTGCAGCGGCCGTTCCAGGACGCTTACTTCCCGCAGATGGGGGTGCGCACGACGATCGTCGGCGCCGCCCCGCAGGTGCGCTTGGCGGCGCCCGTCATCGACGTGCTCCGCGATTCGACCACGGGCGACCGGCGCACCGTTCGCCTGCGCCTGCGCTCGCCGCGCGGCGCGCAGATCATCAGCCTGCTGGTGCACTCCGTGGTCGGCGGGCTTACGGCGAGCGTCGACGGACTACCGCTGCAGGGCTGGGACACCACGATCCTTGACGGTTCCACGGTCCGCTGGTGGTTCGACTACTATGCGCCGCCTCCGGGCGGAGTCGTCGTCACCCTGCGGTTCGCCGCCGGGCCGGCGGTGCTGCTGCGCGCCGTGGACTTCAGCTACGGCATCCCGCCGCAGCTGGTCGGGCTGTACGACGGGCATCCGCCCGGGATGCTGCCCGGCCGCATCGGCGACGGCACGCTTGTCGAGAGCACCCTGCGCCTGCGTCCCTCACCGCCCGCGGGGGCCGCCGCGGCCATCGGGGCCGCCGGGACCGCCGGGCGGGGTAGTGCGAAGCGGTAAGACAGCAAACGGGCCTCTCCCTATCTCACCGATTCGCGACATGCTGCCCGGCCGCCGGCCGCCGGCAGCACGCTAGAGGCGCAGCACCAGTTTGCGGATCTCCGGCTCGTCGCCGGGGCGGATGTCGAAGCCCAGATCCTCGGCGAAGCGTGTCATGCCGGGGTTGGCGGCCAGCACGTGGCCGTTGATCTCGCGCACGTGGCGGTCGCGGGCGGCCTGGATGAGAGCGTCCATGAGCTTGCTGCCGATGCCCTTGCGCTGGTACTCGTCGCGCACGACGATGGCAAACTCGCCCTCTTCGGCGTTGGCCGTCTCAATCGTCAGTCGGGCGACTCCGAGCATCGACTTCTTCTTCTTGCCCTTGTTCTCGCGGATGGCGACGAGGGCGATCTCGCGGTCGTAGTCGATGTGGCAGTAGCGCACCAGCATCGACTTGGTGACTTCGCTGATCGGGCCGAAGAAGCGGTACTCGGCGGTGGCCGGTGAGAGCGATTCGATCATCTCGCTCCACAGCGGCTCGTCTTCGGGCTTGATGGCGCGGATGTGGACCTTCTCGCCTTCGATCGGCACGTCCCAGTGGTACTTGCTCGGGTACATCGAGATCATCAGATGCGACCCGGGAAGGGTGATCTTGCGCACGTCCTTGGGCTCGATGACGATGCGCGCGTCCAGGGCGCAGATGCCGTCGGAGCGCACCTGCAGCGGGTTCACGTCCATCTCGACGATCTCGGGGAAGTCGACGAGCAGGTAGCTCACCTTCACCATGGCGCGCTCCAGGGCGGTCATGTCCACGGGCGCCTTGCCGCGATACCCCTCGAGGAGCCGCGATACCTTGGTGCTCTGGATCATGGAACGGGCCAGCGCCTGGTTGAGCGGCGGGAAGTCGACGGCCACGTCGCGGTACAGCTCCACGCCGGTGCCGCCCATGCCGAACATGAGGGCCGGGCCGAAGGTGGGGTCCTTCTTGGAGCCGATGATGATCTCGTAGCCGCCGCGGCTCATGGCCTGGACGGCGACGCCGATGATCTTCGCCTCCGGGGCCGCCAGCTTGACGCGCTCGGTGATCTTGGCGAACTGGTTGGCGGCCTCTGGCGCGGAGCGCACGTTGAGGGCGATGCCGCCGACGTCGCTCTTGTGGGTGATGTCGTGGCTGAGGATCTTGATCGCCACGGGGAAGCCGATCTGCTCGGCCGCCGCCATGCACTCCTCGGCGGTCGTGGCGACGAGCGTCTTGACGGCCGGGATCTGGTAGGCGTCGAGCACGTCCTTGGCCTCGGGCTCGCTGAGGATGGAGCGGCCGCCGCGAGCGACCTCGATGAAGATCTTCTTGACGGCCTCGCGGTCGGGCTCGAAATCGGGGAGGATGTCGGCCGGCGTCTCGTAGAGGTTGGCGAGGTTACGCGTGTACTGGTACATGTACATGTACGCGCGCACCGCATCCTCGGGGGTGTCGAAGGTGGGCCCGTGGGCGTTGCGGAAGACCTTGATGCCTTCGGCCACCTTGATCTCGCCCATGAACGACGTGAGCAGCGGCTTGAGCTGGTGGGTACGCGAGACCTCCACCAGCGCCAGGGCCGTGGCCGTAGGGTCGCTCATCGCCTGCGGTGTGAGGATCGCGAGGACGCCATCGCAGTTGGGGTCGTCCATCAGCGCCTGCGCGGCGGCGGCGTACCGCTGCGCGTCGGCGTCGCCGGCCACGTCGACCGGGTTGCCACGGGCGCCGAAGGTCGGCAGGCAGGCCTTGAGCTTCTCGTCGGTCTCGGGGGTGAGCTCGCCGAGCTCGCCGCCCAGGTCGAGCAGGCGGTCGCAGGCCATCACGCCGGGGCCGCCGGCGTTGGTCACGATGCCGAGGCGGGGCCCGCGCGGGCTCGAGACGCGGCTCAGCGCTTCGCTGGCGTCGAACAGGTCTTCGATCTCGTCGACGCGCACGACGCCGGCGCGGCGAAAGACGGCGCTGTAGAGAGTGTCGTCGCCGGCGATGGCGCCGGTGTGGCTGGCGGCCGCCAGGGCGCTGCGCGCCGAGCGCCCGCTCTTGACCACGATGATCGGCTTGCTCTTGGCGAAGTGGCGCGCCGCGCTCATGAACTTGCGCGCGTCGGTGATCGACTCGATGTACAGGATGATGCTGCTCGTGTGCGAGTCGGCGCCGAAGTAGTCGATGAGGTCACCGAAGTCCACGTCGGCCATGGAGCCGACGCTGACGAAGGCGCTGAAGCCCACCTGGTTGGCGGCCGCCCAGTCGAGGATGGCGGTGCCCAGCGCGCCGGACTGGCTGAAGAACGCCACGCGTCCTGCCGGGGGGATGATGTGGGCGAAGGTCACGTTGAGGTTCATGCCGGGACGGATGTAGCCCAGGCAGTTGGGGCCGATGATGCGCACGCCATAGCTTTCGGCGACGGCGCAGACCTCTTCCTCGAGCTTCTTGCCGGCGGCGCCGACCTCCTTGAAGCCGGAGGACACGATGACGGCGCCGGCCACGCCCGCCTCGCCGCACTCGCGCATCGTCTCGGGGACCGCCCTGGCCGGCACGGCGATGACCGCCAGGTCGATCTTGCGAGGGACCTGGCTGATGGAGGCGTAGGCCTGGATGCCTTGCACCGACTGCGCCGCTACGTTGACCGGGTAGACGATGCCGTCGTACTCCGCGCCGATGAGGTTGCGCAGGAGGATGTAACCGACCGACCCCTTCTTGTTGGAGGCGCCGATGACGGCGATGCTCCTGGGGTCGAACAGCTTGTCGAGATTGCGTGTGCTCATGACTCTGGTCCCGTCTCTCGTGGTTGCTCTGCCCCTCGCGGGACTCCTTGAGTACTCTACGCCGTGGCGGCCTCAGGGTCATCCTCACGGGCGCTGCACGAGAAGGAGAACCGCCAGCGCCGGCACAGAGTGACGGGTTCGGCGTTTACGGGCTCGCGCTCGCGGAGACAGACTGGAAACGTGGAGCCGACCTGGAGGTGTCGCCGTGAGCGAGCCCTTGTACGCACAGCGCTACCGGCTCGTGGAGGCCCTGCCTCCCGGCTGGGCATTGGCCGTCCACCGGGCCCAGGACGCCGGCGGGCGCCCGGTGCGCATCACCGTGGTAAGGCCTGCCGATCCCGACGCGTTCATGCGCCGCATGGGCGTGGTCGCGGCGGCCCGCCATCATGATCTTCCCGTGGTGC
>JAPLCL010000396.1 GCA_026392265.1 Actinomycetota bacterium | reverse complement strand
GTGTGTACGCCAAGAAGGAGTCGTTGCCCAAGGTGCTTGGAGGGCTCGGCACAGCGATCATCTCAACGTCACGCGGGCTTGTGACCAGCGCCGAAGCGCGCAAGCTTGGCCTGGGTGGCGAAGTGATCTGCTTCATCTGGTGAGGACGGCATATGTCGAGGATCGGTAAAGCTCCCATCCCGCTGCCCGCCGGCGTCGAGTTCGTCTGCGACAACGCCGTCGTGACAGTCAAGGGCCCCAAGGGTGAGCTCACCCAGCGGGTGCCGCGCGAGATGCAGGTCGAGGTCGGCGACGGCGTCATCGCCGTCAAGCGACCCACCGACAGCGGCCAGCATCGTTCGCTGCACGGTCTTACGCGGACGCTCATCGCCAACATGGTGATCGGCGTCACGGACGGCTTCGAAAAGCGTCTCGAGATCGTCGGCGTCGGCTACCGCGCCAGCCTCAAGGGCGATGCTCTTGAGCTGTTGGTCGGCTACAGCCACCCGGTGCTCATCGAGCCGCCGGAGCATGTGGCCTTCGAGACGCCGCAGGCGACCGTCGTTGTCGTCAAAGGCATCGACAAGCAGGTCGTGGGCGAGGTGGCCGCCAAGATCCGCTCCATCCGCCCGCCCGAGCCGTACAAGGGCAAGGGCATCCGGTACGCCGGCGAGTACGTGCAGCGCAAGGTCGGCAAGCGCGCCTAGGCTGCCTGAGAGAAGAGGAACGTCAAGAAGATGAGCTCACTCAGCATCAGAGAAGCCCGCGCCAGGCGCAAGCGGCGCATTCGGGGACGCCTCGAGGGCACTCCCGCGCGTCCGCGCGTCTCGGTGTTTCGCTCCAACAAGGCGATCTACGCCCAGCTCGTCGACGATGGGGCGGCCGCCACGCTGGTGGCCGCCCGCTCCGTCGAGGTCGAGGGCGCCGGTCTCAAGAAGTCCGAGGTCGCCAAGAAGGTCGGCGAACTGCTCGCCCAGCGGGCCAAGGACAAAGGTATGGCCTGGTTTTCTGACAAGGAGTAAAGGACCCCGTGGCTAGAGGATCATTCAGCGAAGGCAACGAGCTCAAAGAGCGCGTTGTCGATATCAACCGCGTCGCCAAGGTCGTCAAGGGCGGCCGGCGGTTCTCCTTCACGGCCCTGGTCGTCGTCGGTGACGAAAACGGCCACGTGGGCGCCGGCTACGGCAAGGCGCGCGAGGTGCCGCTGGCGATCCAGAAGGCGATCGAGGACGCGAAGAAGAACCTGTTCCTGGTGCCGCGCTACAACGGCACCACCACGACCCACCAGGTGACCGGGCGCTTCGGCGCTGCGCGTGTGCTGCTCAAGCCCGCCGCCCCCGGCACCGGCGTCATCGCCGCGGGGGGCGTGCGCGCCGTGCTCGAGTTGGCCGGCGTGCGCGACATCCTCACCAAGTCGCTGGGGACCACCAACCCCATCAACCTGGTGCGCGCGACTGTGGCCGGCCTGCAGTCTCTCAAGACGCCCGAGGGGCAGGCGCGTCTGCGCGGCATCTCGGTGAACAAGCTGCTCGGCCTCGACCAGCGCGAAGCCGCCGTCGACGAGACCGTCGCCGCGGCTCCCGCGGGGGAGGCCAAGGAAGCATGACGACGTACTTGCAGATCACGCAGGTCAAGAGTTCGATCGGAAGGCTTCCGAGCCATCGAGGCACGCTCCGCGCGCTCGGACTCAAGCGTATCCGTCACACCGTGGTGCACGAGGACACGCCCGTCATCCGCGGCATGGTGAACAAGGTCGCGTATCTCCTTGAGGTAAGCCCGTCAAAGAAGAAGTCGTGACATGGCTGAAATAGGACTCCACGATCTGCGCCCCAACCCGGGCTCCACGAAGAACACCAAGCGCCTCGGCCGCGGCAAAGGTACCGGCCAGGGCAAGACCGCCGGCAAGGGGCACAAGGGCTACAACTCCCGCTCCGGCGGTGGCGTGCGCCCAGGCTACGAGGGCGGGCAGATGCCGCTCTACATGCGGCTCGGCAAGCTCCGCGGCCCGCACATGAAAAAGAGTATGCCCATAGGCCCGTTCCGCACGTATGCGGTGCCGGTCAACGTCGGCCGCCTTTCGCAGGCGTTTGCGGCCGGCGACGAGGTCACGCCCGAGGCCCTGGTGGCCAAGGGCATCGTAAAGAACACGCGCACGCCCATCAAGATCCTCGGTGGCGGCGATCTCGACAAGGTCCTCAACGTGCGCATGGCGATGTACTCGCGCAGCGCCGTAGACAAGATCGAGGCGGCCGGCGGCAAAGCCGAGCTCCTCTGACCGGCGTGGGGGGATCGCGGCTGTGAACAACAAGCTCTGGCAGTCGCTCGTCAACGCCTGGAAGATCCCGGACCTTCGCACGAAGCTCCTCTTCACGGCGGCGATGATCGCCATCTATCGCTTTGGCGCGCACGTGCCCACCCCCGGCGGAGCGCTGGCGCGCGTCGCCCTGTTCGCGCTCGGCATCATGCCGTACATCACGGCGTCGATCATCATGCAGCTGCTCACGGTGGTCATCCCCAAGCTCGAGGAGCTCGCCAAAGAAGGCGAGCAGGGCCAGAAGGAGATCACCAAATACACGCGCTGGCTCACCGTCGGCCTCTCGTTCGTGCAGGCGATGGGCTATCTGGCGCTGTTCAGGAGCCAGAACGCGCTGCCCGACCTCAACGTGTGGCGCGGCGCCCTGATCGTCTCCGCCCTCGTCGCCGGCGCGGTGTTCGTGATGTGGCTCGGCGAGCTCATCACGGCGCGCGGCATCGGCAACGGCATGTCGATCATCATCTTCATCAGCATCGTCTCGCGCATCCCGTCGGGCGCCGCCAAACTGGTCACCATGAACCTCGTCACGATCGTGCTGTTCGTGGTCATCGCTCTGGCGGTGGTCGTGGGCGTCATCTGGATCACGACCGGCGAGCGGCGCGTGCCGGTGCAGTACGCGAAGCGCGTGGTCGGGCGCCGCATGATGGGCGGCACCAGCACCTTCATCCCGCTCAAGGTCAATATGGCCGGCGTCATCCCTGTCATCTTCGCCTCGTCGGTGATGATGATCCTCCCCACGTTCACGCAGTTCCTGGGCAACGGAGGTATCGCCGGCTGGTTCAACCGCACGCTGGGGCCGAGCACCTTCCTCTTCATCATCCTCGAAGCCATCTTGATCATCATCTTCACCTACTTCTACACGGCGGTGACGTTCAACCCCATCGACCAGGCCGACAACCTCAAGAAGTACGGCGGCTTCGTGCCGGGCGTGCGGCCGGGGCGGCCCACGGCCGAGTACCTCGACCGCATCCTCACGAGGCTCACGCTCCCCGGTGCCCTGTTCCTGGCCGCCCTGGCCGTGCTGCCGTGGCTCATGTCGCGCACGCTCAACGTGCCGTTCTATTTCGGCGGCACGTCGCTGTTGATCGTCGTGGGCGTCGCGCTCGACACGATGCGGCAGATGGAAGCGCAGCTGCTCATGCGTCACTACGAAGGCTTCCTAAAGTAAGGGGTGCGACGATGAACGAGACTCAACGTAACGTGATCCTCCTCGGTGCTCCCGGCGCCGGCAAGGGCACGCAGGCCGAGCGCATCGCCGCCGGCTATACGCTGCCCCACATCTCCACCGGCGAGATGCTCCGTGCCGCGGTCGCCGAAGGCACCGAGATGGGTCTCGCCGCGCAGAAGGTCATGCAGGCCGGCGCGCTTGTCCCCGACGAGGTCGTGATCGGCGTGGTCCGCGATCGCCTCGCGCAGGCAGACGCTCAGAAGGGTTTCCTGCTCGACGGCTTTCCACGTACCATGGAGCAGGCCGAGAGCCTGGACGCGATGCTGGCCGAAGACGGCCGCCCGGTGACCCACGTCATCCTCATCGACGTGCCCGAGGATGAGCTCGTTGAGCGCCTCGCGGGGCGGCGTATGTGCGCAGGGTGCGGAAAGGGCTACCACGTGGTGTTCGACCCGCCGCAGAACGAAGATGCCTGTGACGTCTGCGGCGCCGAGCTCTATCAGCGCAGCGACGACAACGAGGCGACGGTGCGCAACCGCCTCGAGGTGTACCGCGCGCAGACCGAGCCGCTCGTCGGCTACTACGAGGGCCACGACGTGCTCAGGACTGTGTACGGCGGCGGCAAGATGCCGGATGAGGTGTATGCGCTCGTCGAGCAGCTCCTCGAAGGTGACTGACACGGCGTGATCGTGCGCAAGTCGGCAGCCGAGGTCGAGAAGATCGACGCAGCGGGCAGCATCCTCGCGGATTGTCTTGACATGTTGGCCGCGGAGGCGCGCCCGGGCGTGACGACCGCCGAGCTGGACGGCTTGGCGGAGCGGCTGATCAGGGCGCGCGGCGGGCTGCCGACGTTTCTCGGCTACCGGGGGTTCCCGGCGTCGATCTGCGCGTCGCCGAACGACATGGTGGTGCATGGTATCCCGGGAGCCTACCGGGTGGCGGAAGGCGACGTGCTCAGCATCGACGCCGGCGTGACGCTCGGCGGCTATGTGGCCGATTCTGCCATCACGCTGGCCATGGGCGCCGTCGACGCTGAGGCTCTGCGCCTTCTCGATGTGACGGCGGAGTCGCTCGAGGCCGCCCTGGCGGAGTGCCGCGAGGGCCGGCGTCTGGGCGACGTGTCGCACGCCGTGCAGGAGGTGGTCGAGGCCGCCGGGTTCAGCGTGGTGCGATCACTGGTCGGGCACGGTGTGGGCAAAGAGATGCACGAGGATCCGCAGATTCCGAACTACGGCGATCCCGGTCGCGGGCCGCGGCTTGAAGAGGGCATGGTGTTCGCCATCGAGCCGATGGTCAACGCCGGCGGTCACGAAGTGTTTGTCGCCGACGACGGCTGGAGCATCTCCACCGTGGACGGTTCGCTGTCGGCGCATTTCGAGCACACAGTGGCCGTGGGCAAGAAGGCGCCACGGGTGCTCACGCGCCGCGGTTCGGAAAGGGGCGCCGCGGAAGGGTAGCGCGGCTCGGAAGGCGCGGCCCATCGGCCGCTGCGCCGGCGCAGATGGCTTGTTTTGTGAGGCACGCCGTATGTGGTAGTATGTCAGGCCGCTGTCTGTCGACGAGTAGGGAGTATGGCGAACAAAGAAGAAGCCATTGAGATAGAAGGCGAAGTGGTCGAGGCTCTGCCCAACACGATGTTCCGGGTGCACCTCGATAACAACCACGAAGTGCTCGCCCATATCTCCGGCAAGATGCGCATGAACTACATCCGCATCCTGCCCGGCGACAGGGTCAAGGTGGAGCTTTCACCCTACGACCTCAGCAGAGGCAGGATCACGTACCGGTTCAAGTAGCGGCCGCAGGTCGCCCGGAGGCGGTGTGCGGGGCCGTAGGCTAGCCGCGCGCTCGAGTGAGGATCACCGATGAAGGTAAGAGCATCAGTCAAGCCGATGTGCGAGAAGTGCAAGGTCATCCGCCGTCACGGCACGGTACAGGTGATCTGCGCCAACCCGCGGCATCGTCAGAGGCAGGGGTAAGTCCGTATGGCACGTATCGCAGGCGTCAACATCCCGCCGCAGAAGCGGGTCGAGATCGGGCTCACATACATCTACGGCATCGGTCGTTCCATGTCCAATAAGGTCTTGGGCATTGTGGGTATCGACCCGGACACCAAGGTCCGCGACTTGACCGAAGAAGAGATCGTGCGCCTGCGCGATGCCATCGACCGTGAAGTCACGGTCGAGGGCGACCTGCGGCGCGAGCGCTCGCAGAACATCAAGCGACTCATGGACATCGGCTGCTACAAAGGCATCCGCCACCGTCGTGGCATGCCGGTGAACGGGCAGCGCACCCGTACCAATGCCCGTGGGCGCAAGGGTCCCAAGAGGACGATCAGCGGCAAGCGCAAGAAGTGACCGCGAGAGCAGCCGGAGGAGTAGAGCAGAGTGGCTAAGCCTCAAAGAGCCAAAGGGCGTCAGCGCCGCAGGGTCCGCAAGAACATCGCCGTTGGCCAGGCGCACATCAAGACGTCGTTCAACAACACGCAGGTGACGCTTACCGACAAGGAAGGCAACGTCATCGCCTGGGAGAGCGCCGGGTCGGTCGGTTTCAAGGGCTCGCGCAAGAGCACGCCCTTCGCCGCCCAGGTCACGGCCGAGTCCTGTGCCAAGAAGGGCATGGAGCACGGCCTCCAGAAGGTCGAGGTCTTCGTTCGCGGGCCGGGCTCGGGTCGCGAGACCGCGGTCCGTTCGCTGCAGGCCGCCGGTCTGGAGATCATCAGTGTCAAAGACGTGACGCC
>JAPLCL010000140.1 GCA_026392265.1 Actinomycetota bacterium | reverse complement strand
CATCGTGTCGAGCTCCGTGCTAGTGCGCCTGCAGCGCCTGCCGCGTATCGCGGTGCTGCTTCTCGGCCTGGCGCTGATCGCCGCGATCGCCTGGCTCGACAGCGCCACGGGGCCAAAGCTGCTGCTCAACGTCTTCTACCTCCTGCCGGTGATGTTCGTCGCCTGGGTGACGGCCTCGACCATCTACGGCCTGCTTGCCGTACTCGCGACCTTCCTCGTCGGGCCGCTCGAGACCTACCTCGACGGTCTGAGCTTCTACTCCCTACCCGTGGCGGCGTGGAACGCCGGCATGCGCACGGCGGTCTTCTGCGTCGTGCTCCTGCTACTCGCCGAGGTGCGCAAGCTCGTCGCACGGCTCCAGGAACAGTCGCTCACCGACGAGCTCACCGGGGTGGCCAACCGACGGGCGTTCCTCGACGTCGCCGGGCGAGAGATCGAGCGCAGCCGACGATACAAGCACGAGCTCTCGCTGGCCTACCTCGACATCGACGCGTTCAAGGCCACCAACGACCGCTTCGGCCACGCGGTCGGCGACCGCGTGCTCATCGCCCTTGCCGGCGTCGCCCACGCTACGGCGCGCTCGGTCGACACCGTGGCGCGCATTGGCGGCGACGAGTTTGTCATCCTCATGCCCGAGACCGACGCTCTCGCCGCGCTGCCGCTGGCCGAGCGTCTGTGCGCGGCCTGTTCGCGCGCCGCCGGCCTCGGCGCGGCGCCCGTCACCTGCAGCGTCGGGCTGGTCACCTTCGAACGCGCTCCCGGCGACGTCGAGGAGCTGCTGACGAGCGCCGACGCTCTCATGTACGAGGTCAAGACCGCGGGCGGAGACGGCGTGCGGCACGCACGTATGGGCGCGGCGCGGTCGACGGCTACGGACGGCCAGCTCTTGCCCTTCGCACAGCGGTCGGGGGCGTAGTCGCGGCGACTACGGCCGTGTCACCCTACCTGTGGGCCTGAACCTGCAGCCACAGGCATGCCCTCGTACTCCACGACGTACTCGGGTCTGCCGGCGAAGACGAAGCTGTTGTTCATGTGGTCGCGCTCATCGAGCCCCACGCGCCTGAAGACGTCCGCCCACGAGCGGAACGACCCGTACTTCTGCACCAGCGCGCTTTCGGCGGGCTGGTCCTCCCACTCCGGATGGCCGTGGACCAGCTGCGCGTAGGTGTGCTCGGCGTGGTCCTCGAACTCGGCGTTGAGGAGGATCGCCCTGCGGATGGCCACACGTGCCATGGTCCACGTAAGAAGTGCGTAGGAGCCGGCCATCAGGAACGGGATCGGCGCGGACAGATACCACGGCTCCCCGGCGGCGTCCTCGCGGATCTTCTTCTCGATCAGCAGCAGGTGCCAGCGCTCGTTCTCCTGTGCTTCCCGTCCCCACAGGACGATGGCGCCGGCCTCTTGCACAAGCCCCGGGTCTCCGCGGTGCCGTTTCACGCGCGCACGTTCGCGTCGCTCCCACGCGTGGTAGGGGACCGGGGCCAGGATCTCGACGAGCTTCGCTTTGGCGAGCGTCGTCTCCTTGCCGACGAGCATGTCCATGCTGCCGAAGAAGACGCGGGCCACCACCGAGTAGGGGTACCGCGGCCGCTCCCTCGCGGCCTGCTGTTCCCTCTTGAGATCGATCTGCATCTGTTCCACCGCGCACCTCTCTCGCCGCACGTCACGGGCGCCGCTTCGCCCGTGAGCCAACGCCGTTACAGTCCCCGCGCCACGGCGACCGGAAACCGACTGGCCCGACGGGCATGGGGCGGCCGCGCCCGACTGCCGATCACGCCGCATACCGAAACCTCTCGTCCACGCCTCTTCACGCCCACATGGCCCCTCTGGCCACCGGTCCCTGAACGTCCGCGGCGATGTCGGTGCCCGTGCTCGTCGAACACGGTCGTCCAAACCCCGAAGTCGCGGACCGTGTGTTGCACGACAGTGATCATGATGGTTCTTCTGATCAAGCGGAAGAAGCGGCGCCCGCGGGATTGGCCCCCGACCCCGGCGGGGAAATGCCTCGTAAGCGCGGCCTGAAGATGAAGCCGCTCAGATCAGCGAGGTGAGTGATGAGCGAGCAGAGGAACCGCGAGATCCTCGAAGGTCTCTTCAGCGACGGGAAGCTCCGACTTTCTCCGCGCGAGGAGTACGACATTCGCAGCGAGGACTACGTCATGGAGATGCCGCAATCCGGTGAGCGGATCGTCGAGTTCAGAGACGGGCGGACCGCGGAGGAGACGCGCTACTACGCAAGCCCGTTCGAGGCGCCCGCGCGGCGCGCGGAATGGGTCGAGATCGTACCGTGAGCGTCGACCGGCAGAGGAGCGCCACGGAAGCGCGCATCGCCGTGATCTCGGACACGCACGGGCGGCTCGACCGTCGCGTGCTCGAGGCCTGTGCCCGCGCCGACCACATCATCCACGCCGGCGACGTGGGTTCCAGCGCGGTACTCGAGGAACTGGCACGTGTGGCGCCGGTCACCGCGGTGCGCGGCAACCGCGACCGCGGCGCTCTGGGCGCCGACCTGCCCGCTGAGGCCTTCGGCGAGGTCGCCGGCCTGCGCTTCGTGGTCGCGCACAAGCGGCGCGACCTCAAGGCCGGCCACCCGGATCCGGGAGCCGAAGGTCTGGGGCTGCTCGTCTACGGCGACACCCACCGGCCGGAGATCCGCTACCGAGGGTATGCGCCGGGCCGGGTGCCGGTGCTGTGGCTCAATCCCGGCAGCTGCATGGCGCCGCTGCCGCACGATCCGCGTCCCAGCATGGCGCTCGTCCTGGTGCGCGACGGCGTGCCCGACGCGCGCCTCGTCTTCCTCCCGTAGCCTCCCGAGCCGCCGCCGCCCAGTCGCTGCAAACCAAGGATCGTCTACCCCCAGACGGCAGGAGCGCCAGCGTTTGGCGCCGGCTTCGCGACGTGACGTTGACGTGAGCTCCAGATGGCGCAATCCTTGGCTCGGCATCGGCGGCCGGCAGCGACCGCCTTTCCGGGCTTCCGGCAGGGGGTCTCATGCAGCCGCGACGGTATCGTTGATGGACCCGGTGGAGTTCGAACCGAGCGGCGCTCGCATCCTCGTGACCGGCGCGACCGGCCTCATCGGCGGCGGGCTTGCCCGCCGCCTCCTGAACGCCGGCGCCGAGGTACGGGCGCTCGTGCGCCGGCCGGGATCTGCCTCCCACCTGCGTGCCGAGGGTATCGACGTCGCGCAGGGAGACATGACCGACCCCTCATCACTCGCCAAGGCCGTCGCCGGCTGTGACGCCGTCGCCCATTTCGCCGCGGTCCTCGGCGATGAGGCGGCCCCCAGGGCGCGCTTCATGGCCGTGAACGTTGCAGGGACGAGGAGCCTGCTGGACGCCGCTGTCGCCGCGGGAGTGCGGCGGTTCCTGTACGCCAGCTCGGTGTGGGCCTACGGCTTTCACGCAGGGCCGGGGACGGACGAGACCGTGCCGGCCCTTCCCTGCGGAGACCCGTACTGCGACAGCAAGCTGCTCGCCCAAGACGTCGTTCTCGACGCGGCCCGTCGCGGAGAGATATCTGCGGTGGTCATCCAGCCGGCCCCGGTGTACGGCCCCGATGACGACGCCTGGACGGCGACTCCACTGCGGCTCTTGCGCCGGCACATGCTGGCAGTGCCGGGCAGCGGCGGCATGATCCAGCCCCTGTACGTCACGGACGCCGTGGCGGGCGCCGTCGCGGCCTTGACGCGTGGAGAGAGCGGCGAAACGTACATCCTTTGCGGCGCGCGGGAGCTCACCGTGCGCGAGTTCTTCGACCGCTACGTGGCCATGGGGACGCGGCAGCAGTCGCTGCCGTCGGTGCCGCGCGGCGCCTTGCTGGCGATCGCCGGCGCCGCCCAGGCGCTCGGCCGGATCGTGCCGAAAGCGGCCGTCTTCACGAAGACCGGCGTCGCCGGGAGCTCTTTGCCCGCGACGTATCGCGGGGACAAAGCGCGCCGGCGGCTCGGCTTCGAGCCGCGGGTCGGCCTCGACGACGGGATGGCGGCGGTACGCGCGTGGGCCGTGGGCGAGGGGCTCCTGTAGCTCAGCACGAGCGACTCCGGGGTCATGTCGCGTCGTTCCTCTGATCGCGCTGGTGCTCCTGATCGAGACCAGTCCGAGCTGGAGCGACCATCAGAGCATGGGCGCGGCGACCGACAGCGGACGGAGCCTGAGGTTGGCGCTCATGCAGAGGTACGGGGCATCGCCTGGGGGATGGGCGAACTGGCCTGCTCACACTTTCAAGAAGTGGAGGATCTCGTACACGAAGTAGGCTGGCCAGACCAGCGCTTGAAACACACCATAAGCTCCATCCCAGAATGAAGTCGCGCTCTGGATGAAGTAGACGAGCGCTCCTACGAAACCGAGTCCGTAGACAGCCCCGCCGACGGCCCCGCCGGCATTCCCTTTGCTTTCTGACATTCTCCCTCCTCGTTTCCCTGGCAGCGCGGCACCCCTGCATCGGTGGGTCGGGCAGCGACCATGACGAGGCTATCCCACGCCGCCATCCCATCGTGTGCGGCATCTCCTGCGCCCTCGTGCTCGCGGACGCAGCCTACCACCGGGGGTCGCAGCACACGATTTCCCGGCAACTTGGCGGTGCACCGCGTCGAATTCGAACCCCTGACCTCCGCCCTGCAGGCTGAGCTTCTCCAGCGGATCACGAGGTGTTCGCGAGAGCGTAGAGGTGCCAGTCGCCCGGTACGCCCTTGAGCTGGCGCTCGCCCCGGTCCTCGAAGACGAGGCCGGAGCCAGCTACAAGGTCCTTGACCGTCGAGGACACGAGGACCTCGGAGGGCCCGGCCAGCGCGCCGACCCGAGCGCCGATGTGCACGGCGATGCCCCCGACGTCGTTGCCCAGCAGCTCGATCTCGCCGGTGTGACATCCAGCCTTGATCTCGAGCCCAAACGGCTTCACGGCCTCGCAGATCGCCTGTGCGCACAGCACCGCCCGTGAGGGCCCGTCGAAGGTCGCGAGAAAGCCGTCGCCGGTTGTTTTGACCTCGGTGCCGCGATACTGCGCAAGGAAGGCGCGGACCGTGATGTTGTGCTTCTCGAGGACCTCCGTCCAGCAAGCGTCCCCCACTTCGCACGCTTTGCCTGTGGAACCGACGATATCCGTGAAGAGCACGGTGGCGAGTACCCTTTCCATGTCAGGGGCAGGACGAGGAGCTCCCAGAAACTCGCGGATCGCCTCGGCCATCGGCTCGCTGTCCGTGAGGCACGGGTTGGGGTTGCCCGGGTAGGTCGCCAGCCTCGCCTCGGGGATGCGCTCAGCGACGTACTTGCCGACGAGCAGGTCCTCCTCCTCATCTGCTGGTGCCAAGACGAGCGTCGGGACGCGGACGGAGGGCAGGAGGTGACGGACGTCGGTCTCCCGCCACATGCGGTTGAAGAGCCTCACGCTCCTGGGAGTCGCCGAAAGCCGTGCCCACTTCACGTAGTTGCGCGCCCACTGCGGGTCACGCGACAACTGCTGGTCGCCGGATACGAGCCGCACGAACTCTTCGGCGTGGTCTTCATCGCCCCAGATCGCCTCAACACGTGCGTCTCGCTCGCCTTCGGCCTCCTGCGTCGTCCCCCACGGGTAGTCGGGGGCCCACATCGTTCGCGGGTAGCCACAGAAGACGAGAGCATCCGTCCTGTCGGGATGTGTGGCGGCGAAGAAGGCGGCGAGAGCGGCTCCGTCCAGCAGTCCAAGGAGGACAGCCCGCTCCGTGCCCGCGGCATCCATGACCACGCGGATGTCCTCGGCCCGCTGCTCCAGGGTGGGCACGGCGGCGAGCCGGTCCGACATGCCCGTGCCGCGTGCGTCGAAGTAGATCACCCGAGAGAACGCGGCCAAGCGTTGCAGCAGGGTCGCCCACTCGGGAATCGTCCAAGACGCCTCAAGGTGATTGATCCACGGCGAGACGATGACGATGGAGCCGGGGCCAGCACCGAAGTGCTGGTAGGCGATGCTCTCTCCGTCTGCTGTCTCGGCCCAATGCGTGGGCGGGATGTCCATCAGCCATTCACCCCGTATACCCACCCTTCTCCGCCATGCTCCCTCCCGCAGCACACTACCACCCAGTCCCTTCGACATAGGCGTTCAAGTGGAGGGAGATGGCCTCGATTCCTTCTCAGCGTTGCGGACGATCTGTGCGTGTGGGCGTAGTCCCCGAAACGGTGGCTGACTCCTTGGCGGCCCATTGGCGACCCGTGCCCCGCGCGTGACACCGCATCAGGCCC
>JAPLCL010000030.1 GCA_026392265.1 Actinomycetota bacterium | reverse complement strand
CGCCGACGAGATGGCGCTCGACATCGGCCTGCAGACCGTGGCCGCGTTCGCGCGGCACATCGCTACCGCGGGGACGATCTACTGGAACGGGCCCATGGGCCTCTTCGAGCTCGACGAGTTCAGCGCCGGCACGAAGGCCGTCGGCGAAGCCATCGCGGCGAGCGCCTCGGTCACCGTGGCCGGGGGCGGCGACACCGTGGCGGCGGCGCGCCGCTTCGGTCTGGAGGCGCGCATGACGCACGTCTCCACGGGCGGAGGCGCGTCGATGGAATTCCTTGAAGGCCGGGCGCTGCCCGGCGTGGAGGCGCTCATGGATCGTGGCAGTACCGCGGCCGCCGGCCGCAGACCGCTCATGGCGGGCAACTGGAAGATGTACAAGACGAGGGCCGAGACGAAGGAGTTTCTCGCCGCCTTCGCGCCGGCGGTAGCCGGCGTCACCGACCGCGACATCCTCATCTGCCCGCCGGCCATCGACCTCGAGACGGCGCTGGCGGCCACCGCCGGCACGGAGGTCGCGATCGGCGCCCAGACCATGCACTTCGCCGCCGAAGGCGCCTTCACCGGCGAGATCGCCCCGCGGATGCTCTGCGAGCTGGGCGTGCCGTACGTCATCCTCGGGCACTCCGAGCGCCGCCAGTACTACGCCGAGAACGACGCCGATCTGGCGCGCAAAGTGCGCGCCGCCCTCGACGCGGGCCTGCGCCCTGTGCTCTGCTGCGGCGAGACCCTCGAGGAGCGCGAGGCCGGACACACCGAGTCCAAGGTTGGCGGCCAGCTCGACGCCGGCCTCGCCGAGGTCGGCGTCGCGGAGCTCGCCCTCGTCGCCATCGCCTACGAGCCTATCTGGGCGATCGGCACTGGTGTGACGGCGACACCGGAGCAGGCTCAGGAGACCGTGAGCTTCGTGCGACGGCGGGTGCGGGAGCGCTTCGGCGACGCCGCCGACGGGGTCCGCATCCTGTACGGCGGCAGCGTCAAGGCCGGCAACATCGACGTGCTCATGGCGCAGCCCGACATCGACGGCGTGCTGGTCGGCGGTTCGAGCCTCGACGCACAGGAGTTCGCGCGCATCGTGCGCTTCGTGGAGCCGCCTGCTTGAGCGGCGCGGACGACGCCGGCGCGAGGCCGGGTCCGCCTCCGGGCGCGCGCTCGTCGACCCCGGATCCCGGCGACCCGGCTCTGTCCCCGACGGGCCGCGTGCAGCGGCCTGTCGTGCTCATGGTCCTCGACGGCTGGGGCAGCGCGCCCGCCGGCCCGGGCAATGCCGTGAGCCTGGCTTCCACGCCTGTCTTCGACGGGCTGCTGGCGGCGTACCCGCACGGCACCCTCGAGGCATCGGGCCCGGCAGTGGGGTTGCCGCCGGGCCAGATGGGCAACTCGGAGGTCGGGCACCTCAACATCGGCGCCGGCCGGGTCGTCTACCAGGACCTCACACGTATCAGCAAGGCGATCGCCGACGGCGACTTCTTTGGCAATCGCGTGCTGAAGCAGGCGTGCGCCAAAGTCGCCGGCCGTGGCAGCACGCTGCACCTCATGGGTCTGGTGTCGGGCGGCGGCGTGCACAGTGACATGGGGCACCTCAAGGCGTGCCTGGAGCTGGCCGCCCGCGAGAAGGTGGGCCGCGTGATCGTCCACGCCTTCCTCGACGGCCGCGACACGCGGCCGAGGAGCGCCAAAGGCTATCTGGCCGAGATCCAGCAGAAGATGGACGATCTCGGCGTGGGCCGCTACGGCGTCGTCAGCGGCCGCTACTACGCCATGGACCGCGACACGCGCTGGGATCGCGTCAAGCTGGCCTACGACGCCCTGGTCTACGGCGAAGGTTTCTTCGCCGCCGACGTGCAGGCCGCTGTGGACGCGGCCTACAAGCGCGGCGAGAACGACGAGTTCGTGCGTCCCACCGTGGTGGCGCCGGAGCTCGACGCCCGCGTCGCCGACGGCGACGTCTGCCTGTTCTTCAACTTCCGCCCCGATCGTGCCCGCGAGCTCACGCGGGCGTTCGCGGAGCAGGGCTTCGCGGAGTTCGACCGCGGTGCGCACCCGCCGGCCGTCGACTTCGTGACGATGACCGAGTACAAGAAGGAGTTCGGGCTGCCCGTCGCCTTCCCGCCGGAGCACCCCACCAACGTGCTGGCCGACGTGCTCGCCGCCCACGGCCTGCGCCAGCTGCACATCGCCGAGACCGAGAAGTACGCGCACGTGACCTTCTTCTTCAACGGCGGCGTGGAGAAGGCCGTGGACGGCGAGACACGCATCCTCGTGCCGAGCCCCCGCGACGTGCCGACCTACGATCACAAGCCCGAGATGAGCGCCTACGGCGTCACCGACGAGCTGGTCGCGGCGCTCTCCGGCGGCGGCTTCGCCTTCGCCGTCGTGAACTACGCCAACGCCGACATGGTCGGGCACACCGGTGTGATCTCCGCGGCGGTCACGGCGGTCGAGGCCGTCGACGCGTGTCTGGGGCGGGTCGTCGAGCTGGTGACCCGCCTCGGCGGCGTCTGCCTCGTGACCGCCGACCACGGCAACTCCGACCATATGCTCGAGCCCGACGGCAGCCCCAACACCGCGCACAGCACGAACCTGGTGCCATTCATCGCGACCGCCACAGGGGTGCGCGTGCGCGAGGGCGGGCGGCTCTGCGACTTGGCGCCGACGGCGCTCGCCCTGCTGGGCTTCGCCCAGCCGGCAGAGATGACCGGCGCCAGTCTCCTGGAGTCGGCCTCATGACACGCTTTCGAGTGGGCGGTGTTGTCCATCGGTGGCCGAGGTGCAAGAATAGTATGCTTCCATACGCCCGCGACCACCGTCCGCGCCCCAGAGGAGTAGACCCGTGCGTCCGCGCCCCAGAGGAGTAGACCCGTGCTGAACGCCGTGCTCACCGCCATCTTCCTGATCGAGAGCATCCTGCTCATCGTGCTCATCCTCATCCACTCCGGCAAAGACGCCGGCATGGCCAGCATCACCGGCTTCTCGTTCGCCTCGTCGGCCAGCGTCATGGAGCGCAATCTCACGCGCTACACCATCATCTGTGGTGTCGCGTGGTTCGTCACGTCGTTCCTGCTTGTCTGGCGGATCGGCTGACGGTGCAGCGCTGCGCCGAAGCCGGCTCGCCTGCGATGTCATCACAGTGCTCACGAGCGCAAGGGGAGGTGCGTACGAGAGTCTGAACATGCGGGTCCAGGTAGCCCCGTTCTGGCGGCGCCCCGTGGGGGGGGACGCCGGGGGGGAACAGGTCTAGGTCATCCTAAGGAGGTCACCGTGAAGCGATTCACCACGAAGGGGCGCGGCTTGGTCATCCTGGCCGGCGTCCTCATCGTCGCAGGTCTGCTCTTGGGCGCCTGCGGCAGCAGTAGCACCGACAGCAGTTCTCCCGCCGCACAGACTTCGCCGGTCGCCGGCGGCACCTACAACTACCCGCTCACCGCCAACCCGGTGTCCATCGTCCCGGTGAACGCGCAGGAGTCGGAGGGCATGCAGGTCTCCCACCAAGTCTTCGAGGGCCTGGTCAAGTACCAGATGAACGATAAGGGCGAGATGGAGGCCGTGCCCAACATCGCTGAGAGCTGGGACACCACCGACTCGCAGACCTGGACCTTCCACCTCAAGAAGGGTGTGATGTACCAGGCCCCCGTGGGCACCGAGGTCACGGCGCAGGACTTCGTCGACGGCTGGAACTTCGTCACCGACCCCAAGAACCAGTCCTACGTGTCGTACATTCTCGCCCCCGTCGAGGGCTGTGACGACGGCGGCTACCAGGTCGACCCCAAGAAGGGCCTCACCGGAGTCAAGGCCATCGACCCGTACACACTTGAGGTCAAGCTGCGGTATCCGTTCTCCGAGTTCTACATGACGCTCGGCCACACCGTAGCCTCCGCGTGGCCCGTCGCGTACGCCAAGCAGGTCGGCGCCAAGGCCTTTGGCCAGAAGCCGGTCGGTACCGGCCCGTACATGGTCGAGTCCTGGAAGAACAACCAGGCCGTGGAGCTCGTCAAGAACCCGGGCTACTGGAACAAGGATGCCGCCGGCTACGTCGATAACATCCACATGCCGATCATCCCCGAGTCGCAGACCGTGTGGCTCGAGTTCCAGAAGGGCAGCCTCGACTATTCGGTGGTGCCTCCCGGCCAGGTCGCCGCCGCTGAGAACAACCCCAAGGTCAAGTCGGGTGAATGGTCCGCCAAGAAGTGGCCCAACCTCGCCGTCTACTTCATCGGCATGAATATGACCGACAAGACGCTCGGCACCAACCTCGAGCTGCGCAAGGCCATCGCCATGTCCACCGATGCCACCAACGTCATCAACATCGTTAACGAAGGCGTCTCGCTGCCCGCCACCGGGTACATCCCCGAGGGTATCCCCGGCTACCTGGCCGACCAGAGCCCCTACAAATACGACCCCGAGGGCGCCAAGACCATCATCTCCGGTCTGGGCACCATCCCCGCCCTCAACTACTGGTACAACACCGACGAGGGTCACCAGAAGATCGGCGAGGTGCTGCAGGCAGGTTGGACCGCGGCCGGCCTCGACGTCAAGCTCAGCAACTTCGAGTGGGGCACCTTCCTCGACAAGCTGTCAAAGGGCAACCAGGGAAGCGGCAGCCAGCTGTTCCGCATGGGCTGGATCGGCGACTACCCGTCCATGGACAACTTCCTGTACCCGCTGTTCCAGTCGAGTCAGGCGCGCACAGGCAGTTACACGTTCTACTCCAACAAGGAAGTGGACACTCTGCTGCAGCAGGCCCGTTCCACCGTCGACGCCCAGCAGCGGTACAACCTCTATGCACAGGCCGAGAAGCTCATCCTCACCGACATGCCTGCGGTCCCGCTGTACTACTATCGCGACTTCCGCGTGGTAAACAACCGCATCGGCGGCTTCGTGTTCAACCCCATGGGCTTCGTCGACATGTGGACGGTGTGGGTCAAGTCCTGATCTGAGAGTTGCGTATGCAGTCTTGAATATCTAGACTGCGCGCAGTCGTTGCCGTGGCGGCCCGCCGCTTTGCGCGGCGGGCCGCCACGTTGTTTTCGCGGCGAGGTCCCGTGTGTCTCCCACGGGAGAACGCAGACGCGAGGATACGGTAGAGTAGACGCATGATCTCCTACATCGTCAGACGCCTCTTTCAACTGGTCATCGTCCTGATCGGCGTCACCATCATCACGTTCCTCATCATGTTCGCCATCCCCGGCGATCCTGCCCAGCAACTTGCCGGCAAGAACGCCACCCCCGAGCGTATCGCCACGATCCGCATTCAGCTTGGGCTCGACAAGCCGATCCCCGTGCAGTACTACAAATTCGTGGGGCGCCTGCTCCGTGGCGACCTCGGCGAGTCGTATCGGCTTCAGCAGCCCGTCATGCAGATGATCCGCGAGAACGCCCCGAATACCATCCAGCTGGCGCTCGCCGCGGTGCTCATCGAACTTCTCGGTATCCCGCTCGGCATCTACTCGGCGCTGCGCCAGTACACGTTTTGGGACACCACGCTCACCACGGCGGCGCTCATCATCTGGGGCATCCCGGTCTTCGTGCTGGGCCTCTTCATGCAGTGGTTCTTCGGGCTTAAGCTCGACCTGCTCCCGCTCACCGGCGCCGGCGACAACGTACTGTGGATCATCCCGGCCAACTGGAACAGCTTCGCCTCTCTGATCCTGCCGGCCGTCACGTTGGGCATGATCGAAGTCGCCTACATCTCCTACATGCAGCGCGCCTCGATGCTCGAGGTCATCCGCAGCGACTACATCCGCACGGCGCGCGCCAAAGGCCTCTCCGAGCGTAAGGTCATCACCAAGCACGCCTTCAAGAACGCCGTCATCCCCGTCATGACCATCGCCGGCATCGACCTGGGCGCGCTCATGGGCGGCGCCATCCTCACAGAGACGGTGTTCGCGCGACCCGGCATCGGCCTCATGATCTACCAGGCCATCGGCGCCCGCGACCTGCCCGTGGTAGCCGGCGGCGTGCTCTTCGCGACCCTCGTGTACGTGTTCGCCAACCTGTTCGTCGACCTCGGCTATGCCTTCGTCGACCCACGCATCCGCCTCGAAGGCTGAGACCCTTGTCCGATCGCGATACCAGCGGGAATCAGATCACCCAGGAATTCGGCGTCAGCACTGTCAGCGAGCTCGATCTCCTCGAGGACAAGTATTCCGGCCGCAAGCCACTCGGCCTGTGGGCCGACACCTGGCGGCGCCTCAAGCGCAACCACCTGGCCGTCGTCGGCCTCTGCATCATCATCGTCTTTCTCGCCGTCGGCATGACCGAGGAGATCGCCAGCTTCACGCCCAAGGGGTACCTGGCGCCGTACAACCCCAATGCCGTCAACTACGAGCTTTCTCCCAAGGGCCTCGGCTCGCCGCCCTCCTGGTCGCACCCTTTCGGCACCGATTATCTGGGGCGTGACATCTTCTCGCGGGTGCTCGTCGCGACAAGGATCTCGATGCTGGTCGGCGTCATCGCCGTGGCGATCGCGCTCATCATCGGCCTCATCCTGGGGCCGATCTCGGGCTACTATGGGGGCGCGATCGACTCGGTGATCATGCGCACCGCCGACGTCTTCTTCGCGTTCCCCTACATCCTGTTCGTGCTGCTCATCATGACCGTGCTCGGGCCGGGCCTCTGGAACGTGTTCTTCGCCATCGGCATCCTGGGGTGGGCC
This sequence comes from Actinomycetota bacterium, assembly GCA_026392265.1. GTDB lineage: Bacteria > Actinomycetota > Thermoleophilia > UBA2241 > UBA2241 > CAIXSE01. The sequence goes on along the minus strand of JAPLCL010000030.1, from coordinate 917 downwards.
ACGTACGCACGCCTCAACCGTGGGTCGGTGCTGAGCGTCAAGGCCATGGAGTACGTCGAGGCCGCCCGCGCTCAGGGCGCCAGCGACCTGCGCATCATCTTCCGGCACGTGCTGCCCAATACCATGGCGCCGGTGTATGTGGCCATCGCCATGGGCATCGGCGGCGCTATCGTCACCGAGGCGGCGCTGAGCTTCCTCGGTATCGGCATCCAGCCGCCCGACGCCTCGTGGGGCAAGATGATCGCCGACTACTTGAGCTACCTCGCCGCCGGCAGCTGGTGGATGCTCACCTTCCCCAGCGTCTTCCTGGTGGTCACGGTGATCGGCTTCATCTCGTTCGGCAACGGCCTGCGTGACGCCACCGACCCTAAGCTCAAGGAATAGGCATGGGCGAACGACTTCTCACAGTCCACGGTCTTTCGACCCACTTCTTCACCTATGCCGGTGTGGTCAAGGCGGTCAACGGCGTGAGCTTCACGCTCGATCGCAAGGAGACACTGGGCATCGTCGGCGAGTCCGGCTCGGGCAAGACCGTTGCGGCACTGTCCCTCATGAGGCTCATCCCCGATCCACCAGGCAAGGTCGTCGAAGGCTCTCTGATGCTCGGCGATCGCGACCTCCGCACGCTTACCGATGAGGAGATGCGCCAGGTCCGCGGTAACGATATCGCGATGATCTTCCAGGACCCCATGACGAGCCTCAACCCGGTCCTGACGATCGAGGAACAGCTCGTCGAGACGATCCGCGCGCACCGCAAGGTGACCTCCGACGAGGCCCGCCGGCGGGCGATCGAGCTCCTCGAGATGGTGGGGATCCCGAAGCCCGAGACACGCCTCAAGAGCTTCCCGCACCAGTTCTCGGGCGGGATGCGCCAGCGCGTGATGATCGCGATGGCGCTCGCGCTCGAGCCGAAGCTC
>JAPLCL010000096.1 GCA_026392265.1 Actinomycetota bacterium | reverse complement strand
AGCGTCGTCTTGCCGGTGCCGCCCTTGCCGCTGGCGATGGCGATGCGCATCACCTCAGACCTCGGCAAGCGCGAGCGCGCCATATGAGCAGTCCTCGACGCACATTCCGCAACCGTTGCAGAGCCGCGGGTCGATCACCGCGGTCTTTTCGAGGGTGATCGCACAGCGCGGACACGTATCGACGCACGTGCCGCAGGCGATGCAGGATCCGGGCTTGGCCACGACGGTCACTGTGCGCACTCGGGCGACCACGGCCGGCGCGCCCACGGGCACATCTGCTACGGGCGCCGGCGCAATGGCGGCGGCGGCAGCAGCGGCCACACCGTTCGTTACGTCGGCGCCGCAGCCGGGGCCGAGGCCCGCGCCGCGCCCGCTGCCGTCTCGGCTGCGTTGGCGCATGCCTTGGCCGCTCCCATGACCGCGGCCACCTCGGCGACCGTCGTCTTCTGCACGTCCGCCCATATCAGCTCCGCAAAGCCGACTCGAGACGATCGAGACGCTCGAGCACCTGAGCGAGCATCCCCTCGACGCGCGCCAGCGGGTCCGGGGCGTCGCTCATCGCGGCCGTCGCTTGGCTGTTATGAGCATATGCCCATATTATACCTTTGGTGCGGGAATACAAGTGTCTCCTTCTGGGCTACGATCGGCGCACCACCGAGGGCCTGCGGATCGGCGCTGCGCCGACGAGAGCCCCGGACATGACGAGGGACAAGGAGGGGCGGCTGTGAGCACTGCCGACGTCGACGACTGGATCCGCGACGTGAAAGCTCAGCCTGGGTCCGCCGCGATCGGCATGATCCTTGCTCATCAAGGCATCGTGCGCGGCACCTCAAGATCAGGCGAGCCCGTACACGGGATGATGCTGAGCGTCGACGGAGACCGGCTCAAGAGTGCGCTTGCCGAGGCGAGGACCTGGCCGGGCGTCTTCGCCGTGCGCGGATGGGTGAACGAAGGATCGCTCGCCGTCGGCGACGACATCATGAAGGTGCTTGTGGCCGGCGACATCCGTGACAATGTATTCCCGGCCCTTCAGCAGCTCGTGTCGCTGATGAAGAGCGAGGTCCTGTCGGAGTCGGAGGCGCGCTGACCCGAGAGGTCCGCTCCCGGCCGACAACGGCGCCCGAACGCTTGGTGCCAGGAAAGGAGCACGATGTACACGTGTGCCGAGTGCAGACGAGTCGCCTGCGGCTCTGGAGACGCCGAGGCCTATCCTCGCGACTGTCCCTCGCGCGAGCCGGGCCGAGATGAGTTGCTCGCCCTCTATCAGGATGGCGAGGATCGGCACCTCGCGCGCAACGCGGCTTTGGTGGAGGCGCACGGCTACTGCCGCCTCACGCGGATCGAGGAGATCATGGACTTCGCGCGCCGCTGCGACTACTCGCGGCTGGGCATCGCCTGCTGCGTCGGCCTGCTCCGCGAGGCCGCCGTCGTGAGCCGCATCCTGAGAGCCAACGGCTTCTCAGTCGACTCGGTCGCCTGCAAGAACGCTGCGCTGCCCAAGGAGGAGCTGGATCTGGCCGAAGAGGACAAGGTCACGCCGGGCGAGTTCGAGGCGATGTGTAATCCCATCGGTCAAGCGCGGGCTCTCGCGCGGGCGGGCACGGAGCTCAACCTGCTGCTTGGCCTGTGCGTCGGCCACGACAGTCTGTTCATGAAGCACTCCGTGGCACCGGTCACCGTGCTCGCCGTCAAGGACAGGGTACTGGGCCACAATCCGTTGGCGGCGATCTACCTCGCCGACGGCTACTACCACGATAGGCTCTTCCCGGCGGGGTCCGGCACGGATGACGAGGCCGCCGGCTGAGGTTCGCCACCGCGTCTTTGCCGGATACGACTCGGCCCCGGCCGGCGCCTGCTGGCGCCGGCCGGGGCCGATGGTCGCTTGCGTTCGAGTGTGCTAGATGAAGAGGTTGACGTTGGCCTCGTCGGCCTCGCCCAGGTAAGCGGCAACGCCGGCATACTCGAGGCCGTCGATCATCTCTTCTTCTTTGAAGCCGAGGATATCCATGGAGAGCGTGCAGGCGATGAACGTCACGCCCTGCTCCAGAGCGCTGTCGAAGAGTTCCTCGAGTGACATGCCGCCGGCGTCCTTCGTGGCCTTCCTCATCATCGGGCTGCCGGCACCGGCGAAGTTCATCTTGGAGAGGCCGAGCTTCTTCGTGCCCTTGGGCATCATCCTGCCGAACATCGACTGCAGGGCGGTCTTCTTGACCTCGGTCGGGACCTTCTCCGTCTTGCGCAGGATGTTGAGGCCCCAGAAGGTGCAGAAGATCGTGACGTCGTCGCCCATGGCGGCGGCGCCGTTGGCGATGATCAGGGCCGCCATCACCTTGTCGAAATCGCCGCTGAACAAGATGATCGTCTTCTTGGTCGTATCCACTCCAGCACCTCCAGTGCTGTTCGGTTCCGGGTTGGCAGTGCCGGCCTCAGGACGCGTAGGCCTCCCGCAGGTACTGCGAGATGTCCTTGAAACGCATAGTGTCGCCGGCCGCGGTGCTCAAGTTGACGAAGCACATCGGGCACATGGTGACGCAGTCGGGTGCGGCGGCTCGCAGCTGCGCGACGCGATTGGCCGCGTTGGCAGCTGCCTTGATGGGGTAGAGCGACTCGACGGGGCCGCCGCAGCACCAGGTCTGACGACCCGTGTATTCCGGGTCGCGGATGGTGA
>JAPLCL010000007.1 GCA_026392265.1 Actinomycetota bacterium | reverse complement strand
GCTGTGCTCGCCCGTCTCGGCTACCAGAATGCGCACACGGCCATCGCCGACGGCGCGCGCGGGTGGTCGGAGAGGGCGCCGTTCGACGCCGTGCTCGTGGCCGCCGCGGCGCCGCAGGCGCCGCCGGCCCTGCTGGGGCAGGTGTCCGACGGCGGCCGCCTGGTGATGCCCCTGGGGCACCCGCACGGCGACCAGGTGCTGACCGTGTTCCAGCGCGTCGGCGACGAGCTCCGCGAGCGGCGCGACACACGTTGTCGCTTCGTCCCGCTGGTGAGCGGCGAGACCGCGTCCGGGGCGCCCCCGGTCGCCCCCCAGGCTACGAGAGCCAGCGACGAGGAGGTCGCCGTGACGAAGGTGGTCGTCGTGCGTGTGAGCGGGACGGTGCAGGGCGTGTATTACAGGGCCAGCGCGCGTCACGAAGCAGAGCGCCTCGGCCTGCGCGGGTGGGTCAAGAACGTGGACGGCGGCGCGCGTAAGCCGCGTCGAGGTCGGCGACGCCGAGCGCGACGAGTCCCTCTCCGGATTCGAGGTGAGATAGGTGGCTGTGACCATCGACGACGTGCGCCACGACCCCGAGGTGCAGATCTTCATCGACAAGGCCAACGAGAAGCTCGGGGTGCTCGGCTACACCGAACACGGCCCGCGGCACGCGGGCATCGTCGCCGGCATCGCCCAGCACGTGCTTCTCAAGCTCGGCCATCCGCAGCGGCAAGCCGAGCTGGCGGCCATGGCCGGCTATCTGCACGATGTCGGCAACGGCATCAACCGGCTGGACCACGGCATCGTCGCGGCGCTCTTCGCGCAGCACGTGCTCGAGCGGCTGGGGATGCCTCCCGAGGAGTACGCCGAGGTGATGTGCGCTATCGGCAACCACGAGGAGGAGTACGGTGAGGCCGTGAGCCCGCTGGCGGCGGCGGTCATCCTCGGCGACAAGTCGGACGTGCACCGCAGCCGCGTGCGCGTCATCGACCCCGACACCGATGACATTCACGATCGCGTCAACATGGCGACCACGCGCTCGTTCGTGGCCGTGGACGGCGAAGCGCACACCATCAAGCTCGAACTCGAGATCGACACGACGATCATCCAGGTGATGCAGTACTTCGAGATCTTCCTGGCGCGCATGGTGATGTGCCGTCGAGCGGCCGAGTTTCTGGGCTGCTCGTTCGGCTTGCTGATCAACGGCTCGCGGCTGTTGTAAGCGCGCGACGGCGCGCCGTGTGCTATATCTGAGGGCAACGCAAGCAAGCGGAGGTGCCACGTGGGCAGAACAGAGAGACTGGCGGCCAAGGCCGAGAACAAAGCCGCGAAGCGCAAGCGTCGCGGCGGGTTCCTCGTCGGCGCGATCGCCGGCGCCGCGATCGGGCTGCTTCTGGCCCCGAAGGCCGGCAAGGAGATGCGCGCGCAGCTCTTCGGTGAGGGCGGGATCGGCGGCCAGGTCGACCGCCTGAAGGGCGCCGTCGGCGCCGGCAAAGACTCGGCCGCGGATCAGTCGGCGGCGCTCAAGCGCAAGATCGAGGAGACCCGCGAGCGGCTGCGCCGTCAGATGGACGTCAACGGCGAGGACGCTGCGGGCAGCGACGCTCCGGTCGAGTGACCTGAGGAGTCTGCCGAAGAACGCGTTCAAGGCGGCGGTCGCGCTTGCTGCGGCCGCCGCCTTGGGCTTGCTCTACATGGTGCACGAGGCGCAATGGGTGCGCCGCGTGGACCGGCGCCTCGTGGCGCCGGCGGCCGCGGCCAACCTCGACGGCCTGACGGTCGTGCAGCTCTCCGATTTTCACATCGGCTTCAGGCCCAGCTTCAACGTGCGCGCCATGCGGAAGGCCGTCCACATGGCGCTTGCGGCGCGGCCCGACCTTGTGCTCATCACCGGCGACTTCGCCTGCGGACCGCGCGGCATGGCCGAGCTGCAGCGCCAGCTGCGGCGCCTCGCGGATGCGGCTCCGCTCGGCGTCTTCGGCGTGCTCGGCAATCACGATCACGGCGACAGCAAGGCGCCGTTCGTGCAGCCCACCGACCCGCGCGCGCTCGAGGCCTGTGGAGTCCGTCTGCTCGACAACGGGACGGCGAGCGTGGAGGCGAGGGGCGCCATCGTGCAGATCGGCGGAGTGGACGATACGGACGGTGGCCACGACGACCTGCCGGCTGTGCTCGCGGCGCTCGATCGCCGGCCCGGCGTGCTGCGCATCCTGCTCACGCATCACGCCGCGGTCATCCTGCGTACCGCGCCCGGCGACTTCCACATCACCCTGGCCGGCGACACGCACGGTGGCCAGATCTGCCTGCCGCTGCCAGGGCGCCGCATCCTTCTCAGTGATCTATCGGCGACGTTCGCCGAGGGCGCCTACGACGTCGGCGGCCGGCAGCTCTACGTCACGCGCGGGGTGGGCACCAGCATGCTGCCCCTGCGCGCCTTCTGCCGGCCCGAGATCGTCGTGTTCCACGTGGCTGCCGGCGTGCCTGCGGCGGCCGGCCCCGACGGGGCGCCGGTGTGAGGCGCGAGAGCCGCACGAGGAGAGCCGTCACGGGTCTCGCCGCGGCGCTCGTCCTGCTGGCCGTCGTTCTGCCGCTCGCCGCCTGCGGCGTGAAGGACGACCCGTTCGCCGGTCTCTGGTGGGAGCCCACCACCGGGCGGCGCATCGAGATCATCAAAGAGGGCGAGCAGTACCGCCTGCTGTACGGCGCCGCCCAGCGCGCGTATCAGGCCGCAAGAGAGGGCGACGAACTGCGCATCCGGCAGCCGTTCGGCGGCGATATCGTGGTGACGATCGCCGCCGACGGGAGCCTCAAGATGATCAGCGGCGGGAAGTCAAGCCGGCTGGAGCGCGTTCCGCAGCACCAGTAGAACCGGGACCGCCCGAGCCGCCGGCTACGTGCGCTGCGTCCGTCGGGCCTTCCTCAGCCGCGGGCACCGAAGAGCCGCGCCACACGTGGCGTGACGTTGTCGATCGCCGCCGTGGGGCAGACCTCGGTGCAGGCGTAGCAGCGCACGCAGGCGTGGTCGTCGAACGTGGGCAGCGGCGCGAGCGTGATCGCCTGCGCGCCGCAGATCGTCGCGCACTCGCCGCAGCGCGTGCAGACCTCGGGGTCCACCAACCGGGGCCGCGCCGTGATGAGGTTGCGCGCCGTGCGGTGGAGCGAGGGCGGCAGCAGCTCCTGCAGGTCGCGGCGCGTCGGCTTGAAGTCTCTGTCGGGTTCGATGGGATCGCCAACGAGGTGGAAGGGCGCGTGCAGATCGACGAGGCCGCGGCGCTCGGAAGCAGCCACGGTGTAGACGCTGCGCCGCTCGTGCGCGGTCCTGTCGGCCAGCGCGACGTCGAGGGCCACGGCGTCGTGCGCGGCGAACAGGGAGCCGAGTGCGCGCGGCGTGCCACTGCCGGGCCCCTGCCCCTCCATCGCGATGATGCCGTCGATGATCGTGAACCGGGGGCGCATCGCCAGGTGGAGATCCAGGAGCATGTCGGCGAAGTCGTCGCGCTTCTGGGCGCGCACGTGCAGCTTGGCCTTGGCAAGGCCGGGGATGCAGCCGAACGTCAGTTTGACGCCGCCGGTGAGACGCATGAGCTGGTGCGTCTTGAGCACGCCGACCTGGACGATCGCGTCGGCGTCCACAAAGGCCTTGCCGACAGGGAAACTGCGGAACAGGCGGCCTTCGGGGGCCCGCAGCTCGACCTGGTCGTCCTCGACGTCCACGATCTGCACGCCTTCGGCGGCACAGACGTCGGTCATGCCGCTGATCTTGAAGGCGCGCGCGACCTTGGCGGGGCCGTTGAGACCGCCGGGGCTGTCGGCGACGAAAGGAACGGCCCCTGCCTGCTTGAGGGCGCGCAGCACGCAGCGCAGCGTCTCGGGGTGCGTGCTCACGGCCTTCTCGGGCGCGGCGCCGCGCAGAAGGTTGACCTTGACAGCAATACGCTCGCCGGGCGCGACGATCGCCGGCCAGCCGCCGAAGGGCTCGACGAGGCGCTCGAGAGAGGCGGCAAGCCCCGGCCCATGGATCGCTCGCAGGTGGCTCACGAGCGAAGGCGCGCCGGCCGGTGCCTGCGGCCTGCCGGCGCTCACGACGCCGGCTTCTGCGCGACGATGGCCACGTGATACAGGCCGATCTCGCCGGGCTCGTAGGCGGCGAGCTCGGTCAGGCCCATGCCCTCGATGGCGGCGTGCAGCTCCTCGGCGGCAAGCACGTGGTCGTTGGGCGGGCCGACGGGCCTTTCCATGCGCGCGAACTCCACCAGGACGAGGAGACCGCCAGGGGCCAGCAGGCGGGTGACCTCGGCAAGGGCGACCGGCTCGTCGTAGATATGGTGCAGGACGTTGATCATGAGGATGCGGTCGGCGGCGCCGTCGGGCAGCGGCACGTGATCGTCGAGGCTCAGCACGGGCTCGACGTGACCGGCAGGCGGACGCTCGCGCAGCTTCTGCCGCAGCCGGTCGAGCAGTGCCTGCTGCTCGTCCACGGCGAAGAGCGTGCCATCCGGCAGCGACTCGGCGATGGGCAGCGAGTACATGCCGGTGCCGGCGCCGAAGTCGATGACGGTCTCGGCGCCGGTGAGACGCAGGAGCTGCACGAGCTTGGCCGGCGGCAGCTCGACCAGGCGGGCGGGGTTCTCGAGCTTGGACGCGTGACTGGCGTCGAACTTCTCGGCCACGAGGGGAGCGCCTACTTGACGCAGCGGGCGTACTTGAGAAAGGCCTCGAGCGCCTTCTCAACGGCGACCGGGGAGGCGACGTCTTCGCCGGCCTCCTCGATCAGGCACTCGCGCATCTTCAGCGAGATGAGGAGCACGCCCACGCGGTCGAGCGCCGCCTTGGTGGCGGCAAGCTGGGTGAAGATCTCCTCGCAGGGACGGCCCTCTTCGATCATGCGCTGCAG
>JAPLCL010000236.1 GCA_026392265.1 Actinomycetota bacterium | reverse complement strand
GTGCGGCGGCGCAGGGCGGTGGCGTCTGACGCCTGCGTGCACGCCGCTCGAAGCTACCGGTCGGGTCAGATGCGGTCAAGGATGACAATGCTCTGACCAGGTCCGTCTGCGCCGGGCCCGACCGGGCCAAGGTGTACGATTGCCGCCGGAGGGTCTACGGCCGACCAGGGGGAGTCCGTGACTCCAGGGGCAGCGATGGTGGAGTCGCACGTCGAAGACGCCACGCTCGCCTGGCTCGGCGAGCTCGGCTACGAGGTCGCCTGCGGCCCGGACGTCGAGCCGGAGAAGTTGGCGGCCGAGCGAGACGACTTCACTGAAGTCGTCCTCTCTCGGCGTCTGCGCGCCGCGCTCGAGCGCACCAATCCGGACCTGCCGGCGTCGGCTCTTGACGATGCGCTCAAGAAGGCCCTCGTCGTCGAGAGTCCGAGCCTGCTCGAGAACAACCGCCGCTTCCATCGCCTGCTCGTCGACGGCATCGACGTCGAGTACACGCGGCCCGACGGCTCCATCGCCGGCGACAAAGCGTGGCTCGTCGACTTTGACGTACCCGAGGCCAACGACTGGCTGGCGATCAACCAGTTCACTGTGGTCGAGGGCAAGACGAATCGGCGGCCGGACGTTGTCGTGTTCGTCAATGGCCTGCCACTCGCCGTCATCGAGCTCAAGAACCCGGGCGATGCCAAGGCCACGACCAGGCAGGCCTTCAACCAGCTGCAGACCTACAAGCAGCAGATTCCCAGCCTGTTCACCACCAACGAACTGCTCATAGCGAGCGATGGCATCGAGGCGCGGCACGGTACGCTTACCGGCGCCTGGGAGCGCTTCATGCCGTGGCGCACCGTCGACGGCTCGGCGATCGCGGAGAAGGGCACGCCGGAACTGGCGACGCTGGTCCGCGGCATCTTCGAGAAGCGCCGCTTCCTGGACATCGTGCGCCACTTCATCGTCTTCGAGGTCGACGGCCCCACGGTCACCAAGATCATGGCCGCGTATCACCAGTACTGGGCGGTGAACAAGGCGGTCGAGGCCACCGTCGGCGCCGTCTCCGGCGACCATCGCGTCGGCGTCGTCTGGCACACCCAAGGCAGCGGCAAGAGTCTCTCTATGGCGTTCTACGCCGGCAAGCTCGTGCGGCAACCTGAGATGGCGAATCCGACGCTCGTTGTGCTCACCGACCGCAACGATCTGGACGACCAGCTCTTCGGTACCTTTGCCGCCTGCCACGAGCTGCTGCGGCAGACGCCCGGGCAGGCAGAGAGCCGCGCCGATCTGCGCCGCAGGCTGAAGGTAGCATCCGGCGGCGTCGTGTTCACCACCATCCAGAAGTTCATGCCCGACGAGCAGGGCGACGTGCACCCGTTGCTGAGCGACCGCGAGAACGTCATCGTCATCGCCGACGAGGCGCACCGCAGCCAGTACGACTTCATCGACGGCTTCGCCCGGCACCTGCGTGATGCCCTGCCGAACGCTTCGTTCATCGGCTTCACCGGCACGCCGATCGAGCTCACCGACAAGAACACGCGCGCCGTGTTCGGCGACTACATCGATACCTACGACATCCAGCGCGCCGTCGAGGACGGCGCCACCGTGAGCATCTTCTACGAGGCCAGGCTCGCCAAGATCGAACTGCCCGAAGAGCTCATGCCGAAGATCGACGCGGAGTTCATGGAGGTCACCGAGGGCGAAGAAGTGCAGCGTCGCGAGAAGCTCAAGAGCACGTGGGCGCGCGTCGAGGCCATGGTCGGCACCGACCGGCGCCTGGCGCTGGTCGCCAAGGACCTGGTCGAGCACTTCGAGGCGCGGCAGGCCGGCAACCCCGCGACGCCGGCCAAGGGCATGGTCGTGTGCATGAGCCGGCGCATCTGCGTGGATCTCTACGCGGAGATCGTGAAGCTGAGGCCGGAGTGGCACGGCGCGGAGGCAGGCGCCGCCGCTGATGACGATGCCGGCGCCGTCAAGGTCGTCATGACCGGCTCGGCGGCGGACGAGCTCGACTGGCAGCAGCACATCCGCAACAAACCGCGCCGCGAGGCGCTGGCGCATCGCTTCAAGGACCCGGACGACGACTTCAAGCTGGTCATCGTGCGCGACATGTGGCTCACCGGCTTCGACGCGCCCAGCCTTACCACCATGTACGTGGACAAGCCCATGCGCGGGCATGGGCTCATGCAGGCGATCGCGCGGGTGAACCGCGTGTTCCGCGACAAGCAGGGCGGACTCGTGGTCGACTATCTCGGCATCGCCGACCAGCTCAAGCGCGCGCTCCACGACTACACCGACGGCGGCGGCAACGGCGACCCGGTGATCGACCAGGCGCAAGCCATCGCCGTG
>JAPLCL010000409.1 GCA_026392265.1 Actinomycetota bacterium | reverse complement strand
GGTCGCCTCGGAGAACGTGAGGGCGATGAGCGAGGCGATCGAGGTGCCGGGGTCGAAGAGCGAGTGTGGCAGTGAGGTGAACAGGCTGCCGATGAGAAATGCCACCGCCATGGTCTCGCCGAGGGCGCGACCCAGACCGATGAACACGGCGCCCACGATGCCGCTGTTCGCGTAGCGCAGGCTGATCTTGTGCATGACCTCCCACGTCGTGGAGCCCATGCCGTAGCCCGCCTCCTTGGTGACCTGGGGAACCATCATAAGAACGTCCCGGGACACCGCGGTGATGTAGGGCAGTACCATGAAGGCAAGGACGACCCCGGCCGTGAAGATCGACACCCCGCCGCCCTGGAACTGCGCCCCCGGCTTGATGCCGGGCAGGTTGCCGAGCGGCGTCGTCATGAGCCAGGGCACGAGCTTGTCCTGGATGAAGGGCACGATCACGAAGATGCCGACCATCCCGAAGATGATGCTGGGGATGGCGGCGAGCATCTCGATGGCCGTGCCCACCACGCGGGCGACAGCCGGATGGACGAGCTCCACCAGCAGCAGCGCAATGACGAGCGCCAGGGGGACGGCGATGACCATCGCCACGAGCGTGGAGAGAAACGTGCCGGCCAGCGCCGCAAGGGCGCCGTACTCGTGGTCCACCGGCGACCAGGCGACGGTCGTCAGGACGCTCGTCCCGAGACCGCTGATCGCCGGCCACGAGTTGTAGACGAGCACCCCGGCGAGGCCGAACATGGCCACGGCGAGAGCAAGGCCGCAGGCCGTGGCCAGGACGCGGAAGATCGGGTCACCGAGACGAAGACGATGGCCCCGCGGCGCCGCTTGCGCGGCGCCGCGGGGCGCACCGGGGCTTTGTGGTGCGTCGAGCTCGACTGTGCTCACAGGTCCTGCCTCCCGGGAGTCAGTTCAGCGTTGAGCGGGTCACGGCCAAACCGGAGTGCCGCTCACGGTGATCGTGGGCCAGACGTCGCTCTGCACGAGCTTGTACACGTCGGCCGGGATGGCCACGTAGTCGAGCGCGGTGGCCCCATCGGCGCCACTGGTGTAGGCCCAGTTGAAGAACTCGAGCGCGGCCTTGCCGCGCGAGGCGTCGGCCTGGTCCTTCTGCATGAGGATGAAGGAGGCGCCGGTGATCGGCCACGTGTCGGCGCCCGGCTGATTGACGAGCACCATGTACATGCTTGGCAGGCTGGCCTTCCAGTCGGCGCTGGCGGCAGCTGCAGTGAAGCTCGCGATGCTCGGCTTCACCCACTGGCCGTCCTTGTTCTGGAGCTGCGTGGTGGCCATGCCGGTCTGCTTCGCGAAGGCATATTCCACGTAGCCGATCGACCCGCTGAGCTGCTGGACGCTGGCGGCGACACCCTCGTTGCCCTTGCCGCCCACGCCGACCGGCCAGGAGATCTCCTTGTCGGCGCCGGCCGTCCAGATGCTGCCCGCGGCGTCGGTGAGGTAGTGCGTGAAGATCCACGTGGTGCCCGAGCCGTCGGAGCGGTGTACGACGTTGATCTTGGTCGCCGGCAGCTTGACCCCCGAGTTCAGCTTCGTGATAGCGAGGTCGTCCCACCTCGTGATGGTGCCCATATAGATGCCGGCCACGACGTCGGCGGTGAGCTTGAGCTGGCCGTCCGCCACGCCGTCGAGATTGACCACGAGCACGTCGCCGCCGACGACCATCGGGAACTGCGCGAGGCCGTTGGCCTCGAGCTCGGCCTGCTCGAGCGGAGCGTCCGACGCGCCGAAATCGACCGTCTTGGCCTCGATCGCGGAGATACCGCCACCTGACCCGATGCTCTGGTAGTTGAGCTTCACGCCGGAGACGCCGTTGTAGTCCGAGCCCCACTTCATGTACAGAGGCGCTGGGAAGCTGGCGCCGGCGCCGAGGATGGTGTCGGCGCTCATGGGCTGCGGGGTGAAGCCGGAGATCGCCGGAGCGGGAGTGCCGCCGGCGTCGCTGGTGCTGCTTCCGCCGCAGCCGGCACCTTCGTCATTCGGTGACCTCGCTTTTGCATGTGTTCGCGGACTGTCATTCGCTGACAGAGGGCGGCGTGACGACGCCACCAAAACGGGAGGCTACCTGGCGAGTGTGAGCAAACGGTTAGCGCCACATCAGATTGCGGCGAAACCCACCCACGCGCGGGCATCCGCGTAACCGCAGGCCGTGGAGGTCGACGATGAATCGCCCCAAGTACTATCATAGGAACTGGGCCGCTCAATGGGGGAGGTAGCTCCACCATACTGGTGAAGGCTCTCTTGACGGTTTCGACGCGCGTCGTCTAGTGGAAAGGTGGGTCCCGTGAAAGTAGCAGTCCTTGGCTCCGGAAACGGCGGATGTGCAGTTGCCTTTGACTTCGCCAGCCATGGCCATGATGTGAACCTCTTCGATTTCGAGGCTTTCCCTGAGACCATTGCTGCAGTTTCGGCGAGTGGAGGCATTGTCGCCGCTGGAGACCTGGAAGGCTTCGCACCTGTCGTGTATGCAGGCCACTCGATCGAGAAGGCCATCGACGG
>JAPLCL010000364.1 GCA_026392265.1 Actinomycetota bacterium | reverse complement strand
TTCGCCGGAGAAATCGCTGAGCGGGCCGGACGTGACGCGCACGACCTCGCCGACCGTGAACTCGGCCTTCTGCTTGGGACGCTCGACCGAGGCCGTGTGCATGATGCGGTCGACCTCGGCGCGCGAGAGAGCCACGGGCTTGTTCTGGGCGCCGACGAAGCCGGTGACGCCCGGGGTGTTCTTGACCAGCGACCACGTGTCGTCGGTGAGCTCCATCTGGACCAGCACGTAGCCCGGGAACACGCGGCGCTCGGTGGTGACCTTCTCGCCGTCTTTGGTCTCGACGATCTGCTCGGTGGGCACGACGATCTGGTGGATGCGCTCTTCCTGGTGCATCGACTGACGGCGATGCTCGAGGTTGGCCCTCACCTTGTTCTCGTGCCCCGAATACGTATTGACGACGTACCAGCTATACACGCGCCGCGCCGATCATTTGATGGCCGAGAGGATCACATCGACGCTCTTGGCGAAGACGGTGTCGAGGCCGAAACAGTAGACGGTCGCGATGGCGACGGCGACGAGCACAACGAGCGTGGACTGCATGAGGTCCTTGCGCGTGGGCCACGTGACCTTGCCCAGCTCGATGCGCACGTCGCGGAGGAACTTCATGAGGCCGCGCTTCTCGCCGGGCTTCGCGGCGCGCGCCTGCCTGCGGGACTTCTGCTGCCCCTTGCCGCTCGTCGGCTTGGCGGCGGCCCGCTTGGTCACGGCCTTGCCGCCCTGCGCCTTCTTGTGCGTCGGCTTACCCTTGCCCTTGTCCGGCTTGCCTTTATCGTTGTTCGCAGTCTGTGCCACTCAACCGCTCCGATGGTCATTGGCAGGGCTGGAGGGGCTCGAACCCCCGACCCCCGGTTTTGGAGACCGGTGCTCTACCAATTGAGCTACAGCCCTACAGACACAAGGGGGGAACGCTCAGCGCGTCTCCTTGTGCACGGTGTGCGTCCCGCACCAGCGACAGTACTTCTTGAGCTCGATGCGGTCCGGGTCGTTCTTCTTGTTCTTGTTCGTATGATAGTTGCGACGCTTGCACTCCTGGCAAGCGAGCGTGACGAGTTGACGCACGTCGTCATCCTTTCAGAAAGAAGCACGTAAGGATACCAAGGGTCTAACGCCAGGGTCAACGCGGCCCCGACGGCCCCTGGGGCGCGAACGTCACGCCGCGCCTATCACGGCGGCGCAGTATAGCAGACCCGGGAGGGCGGGCAAACCTCGCCGGGTGGCGCGCGGCCCCTCCCCGGCCGATAGTTGAGCAAGACGGCGACAGTGCTGAGAGGAGCGACCCATCGAGAAGCAGCACCATGACGAGAGCCAGGCGGCCGAGCGGGCGGCGGCGAGCGGGCGGGCGGGCGTGCCTCCGCCGTACGCGCCGCCGTACGACGCCCCGACCGGGCCGGCGCGGCCGGCGAAAACGCCCGCCACGGCGGGCGAGGGCACGGCGCAACCGGTCACGGCCTCGCCGACGCCGCCGGGCCGGCCGCAGGTAGGCCCCCTCCCGCCGCCGC
>JAPLCL010000145.1 GCA_026392265.1 Actinomycetota bacterium | reverse complement strand
GCCCGACGGCGACGCGTTCCGCGTGCACGCCACGGTCGGCGAGGATCCCGCGTACGACCGCGAGCTGTTCAACCTCCCCGTGCCCCGGCGCATCTGGGACGAGCTCTTCCAGGTGAAGTACCAGATGGGCGCGTCCTTCTTTGTCGACCACCGCCAGCACACATGGACGGACGAGCAGCTCCACTACCTGCCGGAGCTTGACCTCGGGTCGCGGGGCGCGGACGAGTGGCACCAGAACGACGACCTGTTCGTACCTCTCTACGACAAGCGGCACGAGCTCATGGGCGTTCTCGACCTGTACGATCCGCTCGATCGCAGCCTCCCGACTCTCAAGGTAGTCAAGTCACTGGAGGTCTTCGCCACGCATGCCGCGGTGGCCATCGAGAACGCGCGCCAGTATCAGCAGCTCGAGTGCGCCCGCGAGCAGCTCGAGGCTCAGCTCGCCTTGCGCCACGTGCTGCTCGACCTCAGCGCTGCGCTCCTTTCGACGCTCGGCGAGCGCGAGCTCTTCACACAGATCGCCGCGTTGCTCAGGGAGATCATCGACTACGACGCCATGGAGGTCCGGCTCGTGGACGAAGAGGCACGCGAGCTGTTCTGCGGCTACGCCAGCGACGAGGACGTCGAACAGATGACGAGCTGGCGGGCGCCGCTGGACGTCGGCGTGAGCGGCTGGGTACTGCTCCACAACGAAGCCCAGCTCGTCAACGACATGCTCAATGATCCGCGCGGGGCGCTCGTGCCCGGCACCGACTGGGTCCCTCAAGCCTCGATCATCGCGCCCCTCAACGTGGGCGGCAAGGTCATCGGCGTACTCGCTCTGGACCGTATGGGCGGGAAGACGTTCCACGACAGCGAGCTCCAGTCGGCCGAGCTCTTCGCGAACCTCGCCGCCATCGCCATCCAGAACGCCCGCCAGTACGAGCAGCTCCAGCGTACCTCCGAGCAGCTGGAGGGCCAGCTGGCGACCCGCCACCGCCTCCTCGACCTGAGCACGACGCTTCTGAGCACACTCGACCAGACCACGGTGTTCCACGAAGTCACCGGGATGCTCAAGGAGATGGTGGACTACGACGCCGTGGACATCCGACTCGTGGATGAGGCGTCGCGCGAGCTGGTGTGCATCTACTCGCGCGACGAGAACGCGGAGCAGATGCTGTCGTTCCGCATGTCGCTCGACGAGGGCGTCAGCGGCTGGGTAGCGCGCCACAACCAGGCCCAGCTCGTCAACGATATGGTCCACGACCCGCGGGTCGCCCAGGTCCCGGGGACCCAGAAGGAAGAGCCGCAAGCGTCGATCATCGTGCCACTCAACGTGCGCGGCAAGGTGACCGGCGTGCTCTGCCTCGACCGCATGGACGGCCGTCTGTTCGAGGAGCACGAGCTCGAGCCGGCCATGCTCTTCGCCAACATGGCGGCGATCGCAATCCAGAACGCGCGCATCTACGAGGAGCTGGAGCGCCAGGCCATCAGCGACGGCCTCACCGGGCTCCACAACTATCGCCACTTCCACGAGACCCTCAAAGCCGAGGTGCGTCGCGCCGAGCGCTACGGTGAGACCTTCTGCCTGCTGATGACGGACCTCGACCACTTCAAGTCGGTCAACGACACCATCGGTCACCAGAAGGGGGACGAAGTGCTGCGCGCCGTCAGCGACGTGCTGCGCGCGTGCTCGCGCGAGTCAGACTCTTTGGCGCGGTACGGGGGTGAGGAGTTCGCGATCATCCTGCCGCGCACCTTCCTCGAGGAGGCGCGGTCGCTCGCCGAGCGCATCCGCACCTCGGTCGCCGCCATCGACATCGGTCACGACACGGTACGCGTGACGATCTCGATCGGCGTCGCCGCCTTCCCCGAGTCGGCCGTGGACAGCGACGGCGTGCTCGGCGCGGCGGACGCCGCGCTGCTGATGGCGAAATCGCACGGCCGCGACAGGGTCTGCCTGTACACCGAGGGGCAGGCCGCCTTCGCCGCCGAGCTCGAAGGCGACCTCGTCGCCGTCGGACGGCGCTTCGCGAGCTTCATTGGGCTGGACGAGGCCGAGACCGCCGGGCTGGTCACGGCTCTCGCCGTGCACGAGACCGGGGGCGCCGTGCAGGACGAGGTCCAGGCGATCCTCGGCAGCGGCAAGAACGGCGGCGCCAGACCGAACGAGGTGCGCCGCAGCGCTGTGGACGCCCTCGTCTACGGCAACGAGCGCTGGGACGGCTCGGGGTACCCCGAGGGGCGGCGCGGGAGCGCCATCCCTCGCGTGGCCCGAGCCTACGCCGTGTGCCGCCGCTACGAGGTGGTGTCCCACAACGGCTCCACCGTCGAGGAGCTCCGTGACGTCGCCGCCAAGGAGCTCGACCCCGCCATGGTGCAGCGCTTCACGGCGATGCTGCGCGCCGACAAGGCCGCGCACAACTAGCACGACTTTCGTGCTACACTGGTTTCGTGAAGACCAACCTCACCCTCACCGTCGATGCAGATGTACTGCGCAAGGCGCGTATGCGGGCGCTGCGGGACGACACGTCCGTGAACGCCTACATGCGCGGATGCCTCGAGGACTACGTCGACGAAGGCGAGCGTGCGGCTGACGCGGTTGCCGGGGCCAAACGGCTCATGGGCGCCGCCGAACTGCATTGGGGCTCAAAGACCTGGTCGCGTGACGGACTTTACGAGCGATGAGGCCCCAGGCCGTCGTCGAGCGCGTGTTCCTCGACACCAACGTTCTCGTCTACGTCTTTGACCCCGACGCAGTGGCCAAGCAGACGTGCGCACGGGGCCTTCTGCTCGACCACTTGGGGTCCAGCACCCTGGCCCTCAGTACACAGGTGCTTCTGGAGTTCTACTGGACGGTGACCCGCAAGCCGGAGATCCCTCTGCCGCACGCCGTCGCCGCCGGCTTCGCCCGTCAGCTGCTCGCGGCGCACGTTGTCACCCCGTCTGCCGCCCTCGTCGCTGCTGCCATTGAGCGGAGTGGCGCGAGCACGCTGAGTATCTGGGACGCCCTCATCCTCGAGGCTGCAGAGTCGTGTGGAGCGAGCGTGCTTTACACCGAAGACAAGCATCTGCTGTCAGCGCGTGCCGGCATCGAGATCGTCGATCCCTTCGTGGGCCTCGGCGAGCCGGCCACAGACTGACGCGGCGGCGCCGTGGCGCTAAACGGGGTTGATTTCCAGTAACTAGGTGGTATCTTCTGGAAATAGTATGACTCTTTCCGATGCATTACTGATCGAACAGAACCCTTGGTGGTCGCAGCCTGATGCCTGGGAGGGTCGCGACCCGCACCTGCGCCGTTTGGCCGCCCAGCCGGTCGAGCTACCCCCGCTCGTCGCCGAGCGCATCCCGCTGGAGGAGCCCGCGGTGCACGTTGTGCGCGGTCCCCGGCAGGTCGGCAAGTCCACCGAACTGAAGCTCCTGGCCAGGCGGGCTCTTGCCGGCGGCCGGCTCGCCACGGACGTACTCTATGTCACGCTCGATCTGCTGGCGGGCGAGGCCTCCGGCAGCGTCGTGGACACCATCCGCCGCGCCAAAGAGCTGAGCCGCTGCGGAGAAGGCGCCCTGCTGCTGCTCGATGAAGTCACAGCGGTCCGGGATTGGCAGGTCGCGGTGAAGTACCTCTGGGACACGGGCATCGTCGATCGCGATGTCGTGGTCTGCACCGGCTCGTCGGCGATAGATCTGAAAGTGGGCGCCGCGGAGCGCCTGCCGGGGCGACGCGGCACCGGTATCGACTTCCTGGCGCTGCCGCGCGGCTTCGCCGTGTTCGCTCGGGCGCTCGACAGCCGGATTCCCGCCTCCCCCGAGCTCGTGCCGGCGCAGCTCGCGGGGGAGCAGGGCGTTGACCTGCTGGAGCAGGCGCTCATCCATCTGCCGGTCCTGCAGCGCGCGCTCGAACTGTACGCGGCGTTCGGCGGCTTGCCGGCGGCTGTCGCCGAAGCGGCCGCAGGTGCGCCGGCCCCGACCGAGGCGCTGAAGCGCGTCGTGCACGACGCGCTGGCCAAAGAGGTGGCGCGCAAGGGGGCGAGCGAGCCGGCGCTGCGCGCGCTCCTGGAGCGGGTCACGCGCTCGCTCGGCAGCAAGGTCAACTGGGCGCGCATGGCCAGGGAGATGGGCGTGGATCTTGGGCCGCGCCGACGCCCGGGGCAAGGGCCGCATGGCTCCACGGTACGGGACTACTTCGAGTTTCTGGCGGCCGCCTACTTCTTGCTCGTGATCTACTCTTGGCGGTCCGACGCGGGCAGCGCCTCGATCTCCAAGGACAAGAAGATCTACTTCGCGGATCCCCTGCTTCACACAGTGGCGCACGACCTGGCGCCGGGCCTGGCAGTGGACATGCCCGCGCTCGTCGAGAATCTGGTGGCGCTGGCGTTGTTTCGATGCTGCGAGCCACGTGCGCGCCAGGCCGAGACGTTCGCCATGCCGGACGAGCTGCATGTGTGGGAGACGGCCGGCGGCGGCGAGATCGACTTCGTGTGCGGGCAGCGCGCGGCGCCGGTCGCCGTGGAAGTCCGCTACCAGCGCAGTCCGGACATGCGCAAGGCGAGCGCTATCGGCCGCGCCCTGCCCGGCAGCCCGGTCCTCCTCGTGACCCGTGATCTGCTAAAGGTGAGCGAGCGCTGGACCGCCGTGCCGGCAGCGCTCGCGCTCTGGGCGCTCGGGTAGGCAGTCGGGCGTCATGAAGCGGCTGCAACGGCGCCGGCCGAGTAGAGAGGCACGAACATGAGTTGCTGCTCGGGAAGCGTCGCATAGGCGGCCCCCGACACGACCACGCCTGGCGCCGCCTGTGGATACCTCTCGAGCAGCAGGCGCAGGCTGCGCAGTCGGCCGGCCGGGCCGGCCTTGACTTCTATCGGCGTCACCTTCCCGCCGACTTCGATGAGGTAGTCGACCTCGGCT
>JAPLCL010000247.1 GCA_026392265.1 Actinomycetota bacterium | reverse complement strand
CAAGTACATGAAGAACGGTCGCGCCTACGTGAGCGTCAAGAACGTCGGCGTCACCCTCAATTCGACAGCGATGGGCGCCATCAACAGCACCTTCGGCACCGCGCTTCCCACCGAGGTCAAGCTCGGAACGGCGGACGTGCTAGCGCGCGCCGCTCACTGAGCCCGACCAATCCGCGACCACGAGTCGCGAGCGCAGGGGGCGGGAGGCCGAAAGGGCCTCCCGCCCTTCTTCACGTCCCGCCCGCGCCCACTGCCGGCGCGGCTGCTAGACTGCGGCCCGATCACACAACGTACGGGGAGGACGAGTGATGGCAGACGACACCAGAGAGCCGACCTACAAGATCGCGCACATCGACGATCTGCCGTTCGAAGAGGGCTCGTCGCCGGGTACCGAGTGGAAGCCGGTCCGGCGCATCTTCAGCATCGGCTCATTCGGCACCGCCCTCGCGCGCGCCACCCAGGCGGGCGACACGCTGACCCACGATCACGACGAGGCCTCAGCACGCCACGAGGAGCTGTTCCTGATCGTCAGCGGACACGGGACGTACCGGGTAGACGGCGAGGAGATCGACGCCCCGGCCGGGACCTTCCTTTACGTCCCCGACCCCGCGACAGTGCGCGGCGTCGTGGCCCGCGACGCCGGCACCGTGATGTTTGTCGTCGGCGGCGAGCCCGGCGCGGTGTTCACGCCCTCTGACTGGGACACGGAGCCGCTGCCGGGCTGAGGCGCCCGTGGCCGAGCTGCGGCTGCGGAGGCCGGCGCGGGCCGCAGAGGCATAGTCGCACTCGACGTGTCACGTTGGACGTACTTCCAAGGACACCACTGGTGGTACATTCAACGGTCCTACCGACGTCGGAAGGCCTCACGGACACCATGCCGCCGCCGGCCATCTCAACCGAGGGCGCAGTCTTGACCGGCCCGCGATCTCAGCCGGCGGCGCGGAGCATCGCGGCGATGCTGCGCTCCACATCGTCCTCCGTGGTCGCCCATCCGGAGACGCTGATGCGCATCGCCGTGCGCCCCTGCCAAACGGTGGCCCCGCACCAGCAGGTGCCGTCGTCCTGAATGGCGGCGACAACGCGGCGAGTCGTCTCGTCGCCGCCGAATGAGACCAGCACCTGGTTCAGCACGACCTCGTTGAGGATCTCAAAGCCGGCCTCGCGCAGCCCCTCGGCGAAGCGCGAGGCATGTTGACAGTCGCGCTCGACGAGGTCGGCGAGGCCGGAGCGGCCGAGCGCGCGAAGTACGGCCCATACCTCCACGCTGCGCGCGCGGCGCGAGAGTTCAGGCGTGTGGGCCGCCGGCTCGCGCATCATGGTGAGCGGCAGGTAGGCGGCGGTCACGCCCATGGCGGCGCGCAGCGGCTCGGGGTCGCGCACGAAGGCGAGGCCGCTGTCGTACGGGACGTTGAGCCACTTGTGCGCATCGGTCGCCCAGGAGTCGGCGTCGCCGATGCCGCGTACCAGGCGGGCGCGAGCCGGCGCTACAGCCGCCCAGAGGCCGAAGGCGCCGTCCACGTGCACCCAGGCGCCGGCTTCGTGCGCCTGGGCGGCGATCTCCTCCACCGGGTCGAAGGCGCCCGTGTTCACGTTGCCCGCCTGCGTGCAGACGATGGACGGTCCGGTGATCCGCGGCAGCGCGTCGGCGCGCATGCGCCCCTGCGCATCCACCGGCACCCTGCGCACGCTCTCTCGCCCGAGCCCCAGCAGACCGAGGCTCTTGATCAGGGACGGATGGACCTCGTCACCCACGACGACCGTGAGGTCGGGGGCGCCCGCGAGCCCTCGCGCTTCGACGTCCCAACCGACCCGTTCCATCACGGCATGACGTGCCGCGGCGAGTGCGGTGAGGTTGGCCATGGTGGCTCCGCTCACGAAGCCCCCCACGGTCGTGGACGGCAGGCCGAACAGCTCGATCAGCCAGCGCTGCGCGACCTGCTCGAGCGTGGCCGCCACGGGAGAAGAAGTGAACGAGTGGGCGTTCTGGTCCCAAGCGGTGGCCAGCCAGTTTGCCGCCACGGCGACGGGAAATGAGCCGCCGATGACGAAGCCGAAGAACCTGGGTCCGGCCGTGGCCATGGTGGCCGGCGACCCGGCTTCGTCGAGCAGCGCGATGACGCGCTCCGGGTCATCTGGCCCGTCCGGCAAGGGCTCGTCGAAGCGATCCAGCCCCGCCAGAGCCGCGGCGTCAGGCGCGACACGCCGCTCGGGCAGGTCGTGCACGTGTCGGATGGCTCGATCCGCGGTGGTCCTCAGCAGTTCATCCACGATCAGTCTCCTGGTCGGCTGGCGGCGTCGCCAGCGCGTGTGCAGTGGCATGATAGCGCTCATCGGCGAGCTGTCGTGTCGGGTCCTCACTCATGGGGGCTCCTTCGGGATGTCCTCCTCCCGATTCCTCGCGACCGGCTCTCAAAACGGCGGTTGACCAGGATCAACGCGGGGCCAGGGCGGAGATCGTGAGGACTGCGAACGTTGGACGTACGTCGAACGGGGTCGTTGGGAGTACTCCCAACGACCCCGTCGAGGGCAGAGGACCTGACGGACTCTATGCTGCCGCGTCCGCCTCGCAGGC
Organism: Actinomycetota bacterium; assembly: GCA_026392265.1. Classification (GTDB taxonomy): domain Bacteria; phylum Actinomycetota; class Thermoleophilia; order UBA2241; family UBA2241; genus CAIXSE01. The sequence continues at coordinate 1,254 of JAPLCL010000247.1, read as the reverse complement.
CAAGTCCGCCTCAGCGCCGGCGCCGGCTTGGGCTCCGTCGGGACGCTCGAGCAGCGACACCGAGTCGGGCACCACGTCCTGACGCGGCGGGATGGCAATCGCGGCGATGCCGGCCAAAGCGACCGCCGCCGCCCCGACCCACAGGGCCGCGACCATACCGTTCACGAAGAGCTGCGGCGTCGCATACCCGCCGACTGCCGAGAACACGCTGGCCAGCACCGCGACGCCGAGCACGCCGCCGACCTCACGGACCGTGTTGTTCACGCCGCTGGCCTTGCCCTCTTCACTGCGGCGCACCGTCGAGAGCACCAGGTTGGCGACCGGCGCGAAGTACAGGCTCATACCGACGCCGGCCATCACAAACGCCGGGATCAGCCGCCCGTAGGCGACCGTCGGCGTGGTGACGACAGCCATCCAGGCGAGGCCGGCGGCCATCAACGCCATACCGGCCACGAGCAGCGGCCGGGCGCCGATGCGGTCGCTGAGGATGCCGGCGATGGGAGCCACGAAGATCGGCATCGCCGTCCACGGCAGCGTGCGCAGCCCGGCCTGCAGGGGCGAGTAGCCCTGTACCACCTGGAAGTACTGGGCGAGCAGGAAGATCGCCCCGAACATCCCGAAGCTCATCAGCAGCGAGGTGACGTTGGCCGCCGAGAAGGCGCGCTTGCGGAAGAAGCGCATAGGGACCATCGGCTGACTGGTGTGCAGCTCCCAGAGGACGAAGGCGCCGAGGAGGACGATGCCCGCGGCGATGGGGCCGGCGACGCCGAGGCTGGTCCAGCCGTGCTCGTTGCCGCGCACGAGGCCCCAGACGATGCCGAGCAGGCCGACGCTGGCGAGGCCGAGGCCGGGAAGGTCGAGGGCGCGGTTCGCGCCCTTGGACTCGGTGAGCCGCCGCCAGGCGATCGGCAGAAGGACGACGCCGATGGGCACGTTGAGCCAGAAGATCCACTGCCACGAGAGACCCTCGACGACGGCGCCGCCGACGACCGGGCCGAGCGCGACGGCCAGGCCGCTGACGCCGCCCCAGATGCCGAGCGCGAGGCCGCGGCGGGCTGGGGAGACCGCGCCAGACAGGATCGTCAGGGTGAGCGGCGTCACGATCGCGCCGCCGACGCCCTGCGCCGCGCGGGCCGCGATGAGCCAGCCGATGCTCGGCGCCAGCGCAGCGGCCGCCGAGCCCATCGTGAAGACCGCAAGGCCCACAAGGAACATGCGCTTGCGCCCGAACCGGTCGCCGAGCGCGGCGCCGGT
>JAPLCL010000028.1 GCA_026392265.1 Actinomycetota bacterium | reverse complement strand
ACGCCGGTCGTGGGGTCGTCGAGGATCAGGAGCTCCGGCTGGTGCAGCATCGCGAGCGCGAACGCCAGCTTCTGGCGCATGCCGCCGGAGAGGCGGCCGGCGAGGCGCTCGCCGATGCCGGCGAGACCGGTGCGCTCGAGGAGCTCCGCGAGCTGCGCCTCGAGCTCCGCCCCACGCACGCCGTAGGCTTCGGCGACAAAGGCGACGTTCTCGGCGACGCTGAGGTCGTCGTAGAGGCCGGAGGCGCCGGCGACGTAGCCGATCCGGCGGCGCGCCGGGCTGTGCACCGCCCCGGCGGTGGGCCGGGCGACGCCGGCCAAAGCGCGTAGCAGCGTCGTCTTGCCGGCGCCGTCGCCGCCGATCACGGCGGTGACGGCGCCGGCCGGCACGTCCAGGGTCACGTCGTCGCTCACGCGCCGGTCTCCGGCGTGTCACTGTCGCCTCGTCCGGCCGGCGCCAGATCGCGGCGGAAGCGCAGCGTCGAGGCCGTGAACACGGCGATCGCCATGACGGCGAGCACGACGAGCGGTACCCACAGGGCGTCGATGGGCGCGCCGCGCACCATGACTCCGCGCGCCACCTTGATGAAGTAGGTCAGCGGAAGAACGTAGCCGATCCAGCGCACGGCCCAGGGCATCGAGTACAGAGGGAAGAAGAGGCCGCTCAGCAGGAACTGCGGAAGCAAGGTCATCATCGCCAGCTGGATGGCCTGGCCCTGGGTCTGCGACACCGTCGAGATGAGCACGCCGATACCCAGGGTCACGAACAGGAAGAGCACGGCTCCGAGAGCGAACACCGTGACCGAGCCGCGGAAGGGCACGTCGAAGAGCAGCATGCCGGCACCGACCACGATCACCATGTCGAGAGCGGCGATGACCATGTACGGCGCGATCTTGCCGACGAACACGTCGCGAGGGCGAAACGGCATGACGGCGAGCTGTTCCATGGTGCCCGCCTGGCGTTCGCGCACGACGCCGAGGGCCGTGGCCACGGTCCCGACGAAGACGAGGATGATGCCGCACAGGCCGGGGATCATGATGACCGCGGTGCGCAAGTCGGGGTTGAAGAGGATCTCGGCTTTGGCGCTCGCGACCGAGCCTCCTCCCGGGGTGGCGCCGGGCTCCGTCGTGCCGCCGCCGCCCTGCGCCGCGATCCCCTGTGCCTGCGCCAAGGCGCGCAGCGCCGCCTGCGTCGCGAACAGCTCGGTGCCGTCCAGGTAGAGCAGCGCCGCGGCACCCGCCCGCGAGGGCGTGACGATGGCGGCCACGGCTTCGCCGCGGCGCAGCGCGTCGCGGGCCTGCGCCGCTCCGTCCCCGGGGCGCGTCGCCACGACGCGAAGCTCCGCGGGGAGGGCCGCGGCGACCAGAGGTGCCCCCGGGCCGACGACGAGCGTGGGCACTTCCTTGACGTCGAAGCTGGCGGCGTAGCCGAAGACCACGAGAAACAGGAATGGGAGCAGGAACAACATCGCCACGGTTCTGCGGTCGCGGCGTAGCTGGCGGAACTCCTTGAGCGCGATCGCCCACATGGGCGCCTCCTCCGTCGTCAGCACGATCTCCGCGGACGGTTGAACTCAACGTGCGTTGAATTCTACGACCGTTGAATTCTCCCGTCAACGTGCCGAATACCACAAGATGCGGGGGAATCCGCTGGCTTCGGGCCGAGAAGTCCGAAGCCAGCGGTCTTGCCGAATCCGACACGTCGACACCGATCACCAGATTCCTGCTCTTGAGCCGAGCGCGTCCTTCTGTTAGGTTGCGAATTCGCGTCCCCGACGGCGTTTCCTGTCGTCCGCGGGATTCCTGCGGTCGCCTTCGTGGCGCGCCGCGGCCATGGAGGAGGCACGCTGGATCGCTGCCACCCGAGACGTCCGTGCGTCAGTGTCGCACTGGCCGGCCTGGCTTTGCTGTCCTTCCTAGCTCTCGCCGCGGCGGCTGTGCCGGCTTCGGCACGCACCGGCGAGCTCCAGAGCGTGCGCGCCAAGGCGACGGCCTTGGCCGCCGATATCGCCACCCTCGACGGGCAGATCGGCGCCGCCGTCCAGCGGTGCACGCGGGCCACCGATTCGCTCGCCGCGGTCCGTGGTCAGATCAGCGATAACAGGCGCCTCCAGAAGCTGGCGCTCCGCGAGCTCGACGTGGCGCGCGCCACACTCGCCGTGCGCGCCGTCGCGCTCTACAAGAACGACGACGTCACGGTGCTCGACGCCATCCTGACCGCCGACGACTTCAACGAGCTCGTGGGCCAGCTCACGATGGTGCAGAGCATCGCGCGCAGCGATCGCGACGTGCTGCGCACCGTCGAGCGTACCAAGCGCGGGCTTGCCGACCGGGCGGCGTCACTGGTCGCCGACGAGCGCACCACGAAGAAGCTCGTCGTCCAGCGTGACGCGGAACTCAACAACATCAAGGGGCAGCTCGGCGAGCGACAGGCGATGCTCGCAGGAGTACGCCAGGAGATCCTCGACCTCGCCGCCGAACAGAAGCCCGTGACGCCCACCCCCGACCAGACGGTTGAGCCACCGTCAAACGGCGGAGGCAGCGGGGACGGTGGTGGCCAGGGCCAGTGGTGGGCACTGATCCAGCAGGCCGCCGGCGCCAACGGCGTGAGCGCGCGCGGGATGTATCGCCTCATGACGATCGAGTCCGGCGGCTACGCATCAATCGTCGGTCCCGGTGGCTACTACGGCCTCTTCCAGTATGCCCCCACGACCTGGAAGGGCTCGTGGAATCCGTATCGTTCAGCCAGCATCACAGACGGCGCCGCCCAGATCCGCGCCACGGCGCTCGCCCTCAAGATGGGGTACGGGCACGCCTGGTGGGATCCGTCCTACTCGTGGGCGTTCTCGGGTAGGTGACCAGGCCGCTGCTGATGCTCGATCACGACGGTGTCGTGGTCGACTCCTTCGAGATCTTCACCTCGTCGTTCGCTGAGGCCTGCCGCCGGGTCGGCCTGCCGCAGATCGCGACCGGCGACGATGTACTCGCCCTCTTCGACGGCAACTTCTACGAGAGCCTGCGGGCCGCTGGTGCCGATGACGCGCAGATCCGCGAGGCGATGCGTCGCACCGCCGACGTCCTTCGCATCGCCATGTCGGCGCTCCGGCCTTTCCCGCTCATGCCCGAGGTACTGGCCGAGCTCGCTGACGGGCGCTACCTCGTCATCGTCACCTCGAACGCCGGCGACGTGGTAGAGCGCTTTCTCAAGCGGCACGGCATCGCCGGCGTCGCGGAGGTGGCCGGCGCCGAGGCCGGGCGCAGCAAGGTCGCCAAGGTCGAAGCGCTCATGGCGCGGTTCCCCGGACAGGCGATCTACTGGTTCGTGGGCGACACGGCTGGCGACATGCGTGAAGCGCGCCTCGCCGGTGCAACGCCGCTCGGGGTGGCTTGGGGATGGCACGACAGAGAACGACTCGAGGCAGCCGGCGCCGAGCGTATCGCCGAGACACCGGCCGACCTGCTGACCATCGTCGCGCCTGAGCTGGCGGCCGACTTCCTGGGGACCGGCTAGAACAACCAGGCCGGCGCCGTCAGCGCTCGTCTGCCGGCGCGGCCAGCGCGGCGGCCAGTCTGCCGGCGCCGCTCTCGCCGAACCCGCTCGAATCGTGGAAGACGACGACGCCGGCGGCGTCCAGCAGCACCACCTGAGCCCTGTTGCCGCCGCCGTCGCCGATGAAGCCGCGGGCCTTCGCTCCCTCATCGTAGAGCGTGACGACGTGCGACCACTGCGGGCGGGGGACGCCGCCTCTCATGCCGCCGTCGATCAGGCCCTGCAGGGGTCGCCAGATGAGCGCCGGGATGATGGGCAGCTCGAAGACGGCCAGCCCGGGCAACTCCCGTGCGGCAAATGCCGCCCAGCGGTCGATGTCCGCCTGGGTGCCACGCCGGTAGGCGCACAGCAGCAGCGCCGGCGCGCCGAGGAGGTCCTCCGGGAAACGGACGCGCTCGCCCGACAGCGCGACACCGGCCACCGATGGGAAGCGGCGTCCTTCGAGCGGCATCGTCAGTTGTCCCGATCGGTGGCGGCCCAGCTATCTACTTCTTCTTCATCCCCAGCTTCGGGAAGCGGCCAGCCGTGCCGGTCCAGCCCGAGGGCGAGGAGGGCGCGCTCCTGGCGCCGTCGCAGTGGCATCGTGGCGAGATAGAGCACGCCGAGAAACGCCGTCATGGCGGTCGCCCAGATCAGCGTCGTCCTGACGCCGTAGAGCCAGACGAGGAGCGCCGCGAACAAGACGGTCAGCGTGACGGCGACGATGCGAAGGTAGGTCATAGGGGGATTGTACAGCCGCGTGCGGCGGCCTGCCGCAGGCGCGACCGGTCAGCGCCGCAGCGGGCGCCGAAAGTGCTCGAGGTCGCCGGGGCGCGGGACGTCGTCGCGGGCCGGTCCTGCGTCGGCCTCGCCGGCCTCGTCGCCGGCCCGCCCGGAGCGCGCCTCCGCGCCGTTGCCGCGCAGCCCGAAGCGCCCGTAGCCCCGTTCGGCGATGATCGGCGAGTAGGCGATGCGGTTGTTGAAGCTCGACACCTTCATGCCGGCGGCCGAGCACAGGGTCTCCAGCGCGTGCCGCTCCATGACGCCGCCGTGCTCGGTCAGCACCCTCACCAGTGTCATCTCGGTCGTTTCGAGCACGTCCTGCGGCCGGATCGGCTTCCGAGCGTACACGCGGCCGTCTTCGACGGCGATACCGGGGATTCGTTCGCAGAGCTCGCCGAGAATGTACTCCGGCATCACGAATTCCTTCATGCGCTCATCACGGCGGATGCCGGCATGCAGATCCGCGAGATCGAGCCGGCCCGCGACGCTCAGCACCTTGACGACCCGGGACACGACGGCGTTCTTGGCCACCGACGGCAGGTAGAACCATCCCGTACGGCGCTCCAGCCAGACGAAGTCCGCCGGCTCGGTCACGATGGCGGTGACGAGATCGTCGTCCACCCAAACGGCCAGCAGCGCCGCGACGCGGCCCGTGACGTCGCGTACGCGGGCCGCACCGGCTTGACGCACGATCGCGCGCGCGGCGGCAACGATGGCGGCGATCACCTCGGACGTGTCGGCGGTGGGGTCGGGGGGGTTGGGGAGTACGACGCGCACGTCCTTCACGGTCCGCAGGCTGAACGGCACCTCGTGACCGAGCACCTCTGCAGCCGTGAGCAGGCCCTCGGGGTCGAAGGCGCGCGCCGCCACGTGTTCGTCTGCCAGGCGGCGCGCCAGGTCCTTCGCCGTTGTGGGCGCGGCGCCGGCGGCCTGCAGCAGGGCGCGCTCGAGAGCCGGCGCGGGGACAGGCGTGGGGAGGGACGTGGGCTCGCCGTTCGCTGCAGCCGCGATGCGCTGGGCGAGGCGCTCGCAGAGCTGCCGGACGCGTTCGCGAGTGATGCCGCCGAACTCGCGCCCGGTGGCTTCGAGTGTTGCGCCGCCGCGGCCGTCCCAGCCCCAGTGCCGGATGGCGATCTGGGCGCTGCGGCCGGGTTCGGCGCTCTCTGCGATCGTGGCCAGTTCGGCCTCGAGTGAAAGGGTCGACAGCTCCACAGGATCTCCGCTCCGCGCTACTCGCTCAGCGGAAGGATACTACACGGCCGTGCGGCGCGGCCGCCGGCTCCATGTCCTCGCGCGGCCGGCTCAGATCCTCTGATGCCTCGAGACTCCCGTTGACGTCGCTTCTGCACTATGATGAGGGCGACCACGAAGAGCGTGCTGGAGGGAGAGCCCGATGACTACCGAGAAGCCCAAGTCGAAGGGGAAGGCCGACGAGTGCGAGTACGCCGACGGCGTGCCCGACAAGAACGGCGTGCCCGACAAGAAGATGGGACGCAAGGCCTACGAGGCGGAGCTCCACACGCTCCAGGTCGAGCTCGTCAAGCTCCAGGAGTGGATCAAGCACGAAGGTCTGCGGGTCGCGATCATCTTCGAGGGCCGCGACGCCGCCGGCAAGGGCGGCACCATCAAGCGTTTCACGGAACATCTCAGCCCGCGCGTCGCGCGCGTCGCCGCGCTGACGACGCCCAGCGACCGCGAGAAGACCGAATGGTACTTCCAACGGTACGTCGAGTATCTGCCGGCCGCCGGCGAGATGGTCCTTTTCGACCGTTCCTGGTACAACCGCGCCGGGGTCGAACGCGTGATGGGCTTCTGCACCGAGGACCAGGTGTGGGACTTCTTGCGCGCCTGCCCGGAGTTCGAGCGCATGCTCATCCGCAGCGGGATAATCCTCGTGAAGTATTGGTTCAGCGTGAGTGACGCGGAGCAGGAGAGGCGTTTCCAGGCGCGCATCAAGGACCCGCTCCGACAGTGGAAGCTAAGCCCGATGGACCTCCAGAGCCGCGTGCGCTGGGTGGAGTACTCGCAGGCCAAGGACGAGATG
>JAPLCL010000182.1 GCA_026392265.1 Actinomycetota bacterium | reverse complement strand
CCGACGCGCAGGTCGGCGCGCTGCGCGCGGCCGGCGCGCCTGTGGCCGGCGCGGTGGCCGGCGACGCACGCTGGCCCACCGCGGCCGAGAGCCTGGTGGCCGACGCGGCCGCGGCTCTCGGCGGCCTGGACGGACTGGTCTACGCCGCCAGCGGCCCGTTCGTGCCCGCGCCCCCCGAGGGAGTGGACGAGGCCTCGTGGGACGCATCGTTCGACACGATCGCCAAAGGGTTCTTCTTCACAGCGGTCGCCGCTCGCGGACGCTTTCTCGCCGGTGGGGCCACCGGCGGCGTGATCGTCGCCATCACCGACTACCTGGGGCTGCAGCCGTGGACGACCTTCGCGGCGCACGGCGCCGCCAAAGCGGCCCAGATCCACCTCGTCAAGGAATTGGCGCGCGCCTGGACCGCTGACGGCGTGCGCGTCTGCGGCGTCGCGCCGGGACCGGTGGACCTGGAGGACGACCAGCACAGGGCGGCCACGCTGCGGGCGGCCGCCAAAGTGGCAGCCGAGCGCCTTGTGGCTCCCGCGGATATCGGCGCCGCGGTGCGCTTCTGCCTGGAGACCGAAGGGGTCACCGGCGTCAACGTCGTCGTCGACAACGGCTCGCTGGTGATGTCCTAGACCGTCTTGCCCTTCTTGGCCTGGTCCATGAGCTCTTTGGCTTTGAGCGCCAGCCAGAACTCCATGCGGTCCTGCGACTGGTCGAGGTCGCGGCCGGTGATCTCCTCCACGCGCTTCATGCGGTAGCGCAGCGTGTGGCGGTGCACGTAGAGCTTCTCGGCAGCGTCGCCCCAATGGCCGTTGGCCTCGAGGAAACAGGCGAGGCTCTTCACGAGATCGCTGGAGTTCTGCTCGTCGTAGTCCTGCAGCTTGCCCAGCACGCTGTCGTAGAAGACCTGCAGTGACAAGGTGTCTTGCAGACCCAGCAGAAGCCCATAGGAGCCCAGATCGTCGAAGCTGGCGATGACGCCCGGCTCGTTCTTCAGCCTGCGGATCTTGATGGCGTAGCTGGCCTCGTAGTAGCTCTGGCGCAAGTCGATGAGCTGGCGATGCGGGCGGCCGATACCGACCGACACACTGATCTCTGGAAGAAGCTGGTCGATGGCCGCCTGGAGCTCCCCGGCGAGGGCGATCACAGCGCCGCCGTCGAGCTTGCCCGGCTGCACCAGGATGACGACCGAGTCGCTGCGCGACGCCGAGATGAAGAGGATGTCGCGCTTCGCCATGAACTCGTCGACCGCCCAGTGAAGGCGCTCCTTGACGTCCTGCACCATGGTCTCCTCGCGCTCGCCGCGAGCGTCGGCAGGCGCCGCGAAGCCGTCGATATCGAGGAGGACGATGAGATGCGGGGACTGCGGATCGAGACCGAAGAAGGCCAGACGGCGGGCGATCTCCTCCTCGTAGAGGTCGCTGGCGATGAGCTCGTCGAAGAAGTCGCCGGCCAGCCGCTTCTCGGTCTCGGCAACGGCCTTCTTCTTGACCAGCTCGAGCGCCGTCACGGTGACCACGTTGTGCAGGATGATGCGGTCGTACTCGCTGAAGTCGCCGCTGTCCTTGACCACGGCGAGAAAAGCCCCGATACGATGCGACGCCACCACGGGGTAGACCTGCACGCCCGAACCCACGCCCTCCATGCTGAGGGCGAAGTTCTGGCGATCGGCGCGGCGGTCGCTGATCCGGCCCCAGAGATCGGCGATGAGCTCGCCGCCGAGGTGCCGCCGGTAGGCGGTCTCGCAGAGCACCACGCCGTGGAAGTCGAAGAGGACCGCCGAGCAGCCCACCAGGGCCGAGAGCGTCGAGAGGATAGCCTCGAGGCCCTTTTCTTCGAGCACGATCTTGGTGAGCTTCTCGTGCACGGCGAGGCTGCGCTGCAGGAGCGAGTACTGCTCGTTGACGATCTTTGAGGCCACGGCCTCGGTGATGGCGATGAACGGCACGTGATAGGGCACCTCGAAGAGCGGGAAGCCGTACTCCTCGGCGACCCTGATGAGCGCCGGCGGCACCTTATCGAAGCTGAAGCCGGTGCCGAAGCCGAGCCCGGAGAGATTGTGATCGATGAGCAGTTTGAGCTGCTCGATCTGCTTGTCCTCGGCGCCCACGAAACCATAGCCTGTGGTGAGGAGGAGCTCGCCGCCCTTGAGCCACTTGGTGGGGTCGGGGACCTCGGTGATATGTACCCAGCGCACCGGGTTACTGGTGGACTTGGCGCCGGCCAGCAATCTGAGGTTCAGGTCGGGGATTTCGAGGATGTCCTGAACGCTGATCATGGCTCGCGATTCTACATCATGTCCAAGGACAGCGCGAGAGCGTGCAGCGTGATGGCCGAGGGTGCTTTGTACGTTCTGGCACGTCCAACGGCGTGACCGTCAGCGTCGTCGCAGCACGCGCCCGGGCAGGGTGCCCGTGTGCTCGCCTTCGGCGATCACGGGTCGGCCGTTGACGATGACCCAGTCAAACCCCTCGGCGTGTCGGTGCGGGATGTTCGTGAACGGATACGTGTGCGGATACAGGTTGGTGGCCCGGTCGCGCACCTTGTCCAGGTCGAACACGACGAGGTCGGCGCGCAGGCCGGGCCGCAAGACGCCGCGGTCGAGCAGGCCGAAACGCTGCGCCGGGAAGGAGGTCATCTTGCGGATCGCCTCCTCGAGGCGCAGCACCGGCTCGTCGCGCACGTAGCGCTCGAGGATGCCCGGGTACTCGCCGTAGCTGCACGGCCAGTAGAGCGCCGGGTCGTCGAGCTCGTCGGCGGGCGGCATCACGAGGCCGTCCGACGAGACCATGGACAGCGGGCTGCAGAGCAGCGCGCGGATGTTCTTCTCTTCCATGTAATCGAAGAGCCCGACGATCTGGTCGTCCTCCTCGACGATCAGGTCAAGGTACGTGTCGAAGGGGTCGGCGGCACGCTCGGCGGCGATGTCGGCGACGGAGCGGCCGCGGAGCTCCGGGTGGCGGCCGGCCTGGAAGATCACCAATCGGTCAAAGCGGCCGTGCCTGACCAGGCCGGCGTATCCGGCGCCGGGCAGGACGTCTTCCACGACGGCGCGCCGCAGCTCGGCGCGCCGGCTCCTGTCCGACAGCAACGCAATGAGCGCGTCGTGGCCGAGGTCCAGGACCGGCTGAGGTAGGGCGCGGGAGAGACGCGGCGCCAGGTCGGTGTGCACGTCGCTGTCGGTGGTCACATCGAGATCCTCGCGACGCGCCGCCTCGATGAGCGCCAGGTTGGCGGCCGCGCCCTCGGGCGCGCCCCACTTGGGGACGTTGTGCGAGACCTGGACCGGCACGCCGGCGCGGCGCCCGATCTCGATGGCCTCTGCCACGGCCTCGAGGATGGTCTCGCGTTCGCCGCGCACGTGCGTGGTGTAGATGCCGTGATGGCGGGCGACGACGCGGCAGAGGCGCACGAGCTCCTCGGTGTCCGAGAAGCACCCGGGAGGATAGACGAGGCCCGTAGAGAGGCCGTGAGCGCCCGCCCGCAGGGCCGCGTCCAGCAGGCGCTCCATGCTCACGAGCTCGCGCGCGGTGACGGCGCGCTCGGCAAGGCCCATGACCGCCAGCCGTAAGGCGCCGTGGCCGACGAGCGGGGCGATGTTGATGGCCCCGCCCGCGAGCTCCAGCACCTTGAGATACTGGCGGAAGCTCGTCCAGTCCCAGGCGACCCCGCTGATGTCCCAGTAGTGCGCCCAGTTGTGCAGCGCCTCGTCGCGGTGCGCCGCGCCAAGCGGCGCCGGTGACATGCCGCAGTTGCCGGTGACGTGCGTGGTCACGCCCTGTCGCACCACGGAATCCGCGCGCGGATACTGCAGGATCGAGATGTCGGAGTGCGTGTGCGGGTCGACGAAGCCGGGCGTGATGTAGCGGCCGTCGGCGTCTATGACGGCGCGGCCGCGCAGCGCACCCGCGGCGCCGATGGCGACGATGCGGTCGCCGCGCACGGCCACGTCGCCGTGGTACCAGGGGTTACCGCAGCCGTCCACGATGCGGCCGTTGGCGATGACGAGGTCGTGAGTGCTCACGAGCGTCCCGACCTTACATCTCGTACATCTGGTAGGGGTTCTCGCAGGGCGGGCCCGCACACACGTAGATGCGGCGCTCGTCGAGGTCGCAGATCATGCTGCCCACGGTCATGCCCTGCTCGGCAAGCGGCTCGCTCTGGTCGGGATGCCCGCAGATAGCCTGCTCGGGATCCGGCTCGTGACAGCGGAGCGCGCGGGCCACGAGCTCGACGGGGTCGTCGCCGCGGGCGATACCCTCTGCCAGGATGCCTTCCGCCGTTGCCAGGCGGATCGGCGATTCCTCGAAGGTGACGGCCTCAAAGGGCGCCATCTCGGCGGCGACGTAGTGGTTGGTGTGCGCCATGGAGCCGGCGGACGAATGGTCCATGAAGGCGCTCGCCGTGGCCGAGGTCTCGATGTCCCACAGGCGGCCGGCCGTATCGGCGAGGAAATGATTGGTACCCCGAGCACGCGCCGCCAGGAGACCGCGGTCACGAGCCGCCTCCAGCGAGGCGCTCTCGAGAGAGGCGCGCCGCACGAACGCGTTGGGCACACCGATGCGGTTGTCATTGCTGTGCACCGAGTTGCTCACATTGCCCACGCCGTGCGAGCTCATGCCGAGCATCAGCAGATAGGGCGCCCCGGCGATGCCCATCAGCCGTGTGCCGTCCGGTACCGTGAGGTCGAACAGCACGTTGTTGGGCGCGTCCACGACATACCAGTCGCTGTTGTGACCGATCACGTGCCGGCCGCCGGCCGCGACCGCGACCGCCGTGCAGTGGTCACCGCTGCCCGGTCCACCCGGGGCCAGCGCCCGCTGGCCGCCTTCACCGGCTTCATTCGCGGTGAACTCCTCGGCGCAGTTGGGCACCAGCAGCTGGGAGAGCGGCAGGCCCGCGCCCTCGGCGACGCCCTCGAGCTCCTCGAGGTGTCGGGGCGTCCAGCGGCGAGCCTCTTCGGCGTACGCCAGCGCCAGTCGCTCGGCCTCAGCGAAACGCAGCCGGCCCTGGGTCATGGCGAAGAAGTTGTCGCGGAAGAAGGTGACGGAGGCATGAATGGCGTCGCGCGCGCCCTCGCCGACGGCGCGACCGAGCTCCCGGTAAGAACCCCGCGCCTGGATATAGATGAACGGGATCGCCATCCCTCACTTCCTGTCCTCTGCCCCATGAAGCGGCCGCGCGTGAAGCCTGCGCCGACCGCCCACCTGCGGCTAGTCTACAACCCGAGCGCGCGGCGAGGATCAGGATACTCGCGCACCCCGATCTCGGCGGCGCAGCGCGCGATGAGCCCACACAGCTCCTCGAGGAGGTCGTCGGGCAGCCCCAGCGGCTCGCGGCCCACGAGAGCGGCGACCTTCTCGCCGGCCAGATCCGCGACGCCGGCGCGCCCCGAGGCCAGCCATTCGTTGAGGCCCCCGCGGTAGCTGAGAAGCGGCGTGACGAACTCGCTGCGGATGTACCGCCGCGTGTGCCTGGTGCCGAGGAAGCCACGCCCTGAGAGCACGCCGTCGACCATCGCTTCGACGTCCAGAGCGTCCGCGTCCCAGGGCCTCTCCGCAAGGGCATAGAAAACGTTGTTGAGCACCTCGTCGTCGATCACGAGGACCTCGAGGCAGCTGCCCACGCCCGCCTGCATCTCCCCGATCCCCGAGAGCAGGCGCGGGCGGGCGGCGACGCCGAGCAGGGCGTTGACCGCGCGCTCGTAGCCGAACTGCGCGTCGACCACCTTGCTGTCGCTGCAGGGTCCGTAGCAGTCGCAGGCGAGACCGTACCGGCGCGCCAGGAGGACGGCCGCCACCGAGGCGACGCCGGTCTCGGGCGTGCCCGAGACGACGACGCCGCTGCGCGGGTCGACGGCGCTCAGGCGCGGCCCGTAGTACACAGGGGTGCCAGGCGCCGCGAGCTGCGTGAGCACCACGCCGGCCAGCACCTCGGCGTTCTGTTGCGCGAGCGCCGCCGAGAGGGCACCGGGCGCGGTGGTCGCAGCCGCCGGGCATGGCAGGATCTCGATGATCGCACCACCCCGACGCACCTGCGCGACCAGGGCGTCGGTGACCTCGCCGCCGAGAACGAGAGGGCTCACCGGCGAGAAGGCAAGGTCCACCGGGTAGACGTCGTTGGAGCCGTCCGCGCCGGTGACGACCGCGGCCATCTCCTGAAGGTATCGCGCCTGGAACGGGTGCGAGATCCCAGGTCCGCCGATGGCCTTGTCGGTCTCATGCGCGAGTACGAGGTACGAATAGAGCGGTTCGAGCACATCGGGCACGTCTTCAGGCTGCCACAGCGATGTCACCTGGCTCTGATTGACCAGACTGTGCATCACGCGGCAGGCGCGGATCTGGTCGCTCAGGCGCGCGCGCCGTCCGGCGCCGGTACGAGAGTCGATGACGTCCCGGGCACCGCCCATATTGTGGACGTACGTGACGCCCGGCTCGGCGTCCAGGACCAGCGAGCGCTCCGGGTCGCGCGCCGCCAGGCTGTAGGACGCGGGGCAGGCGGCCACGGCGTCGTCGACCACGGCCCGAGGGACGAGCACGCGGTCCGCAGCAGAGAGCGCGCAGCCGGCCGCCAGGAAGAGCCCTCTGGCGGCCGGCGACTCGACTTTGACCCCCGCCCGCTCGAGCAGGGCCATCGAGGCCAGATGCATCGCCTCGATGGCCTCGTCGGGCCAGATGTCGATCGCGGTGCTCGCCATGAGGCGGCTCATGCGTCCTCGACCGCCCTCGGTCGGCGCCGCACCATGAACACCACGACAACAGCGGCGCTCACGGCCGCGGCGACCAGCACGTAGACCCAAAGGGAGCCGCCACTCTCGACGGCGGCGACCCCGACAGCCCGTGGCTTGAGGTCCAGGTAGGTGGCGCGCGTGAGATTGAAGAACGGCGCCCCGCCCTTGACCGGCACGGCGCCGTAGCCCGTCCACTTGTCCGTACGAAACGCCTGCAGGTTCACGTTGTACCAGAGGATCACATACGGCGTGTCGCGATACAGAATGGCCTGCATCTTGTCGGTGACCGCCTTGCGCGCCGTGGGATCGTCGGGCTTGGCCGGGTCGAGAGCCTCAGCCTGCGCCACGTAGAGATCGTCGTACTCGGGGTTCGAGTACTGGCTGTCACCCCAGTTGAGGATCTGCGTCGTGGTGAACGTGGACAGCATGAATCCGGGGTCGATGTCGCCGCGCCAGCTCCAGATGAACAGGTCGTAGTCCGCGTTGTCGTACACCTCGTCGCCGAACGCGCCTTCGTCCTTCTGATCGAGGTGGAGCTTGACGCCGATGTCGGCGCACCAGGAGACGATCATCTTGCCCGCCGCCTGGTCCTCGGGATACTCGTTGAGGGTCACGAAGCGGAAATCGAGCTTCTTGCCCTGGGCGTCCTCGCGCACGCCGTCGCCGTCGCGATCGGTATAGCCGGCGTCCTCGAGGATCTGCTTGGCCTTCTCGGGGTCGAAGGTGACCACCTGCCCGGCGGGCACCTGCCAGTGCCAGAGGCCCTGGACCGGCGAGATGAGCGACGTGCCGGGGACGGCCAGACCCGCCATCGACGTGGCATCGATCCTGTCTTTGTCGATGGCCAAGGCGATCGCCTGTCGCACGGCGACGTCGCGCAGCAAGGGGTTGCCCTTGGATTTGGGGCTCGCCCAGCAGTTGAAGCCCAGCTCGTGGAAACCGATGGCCGGCGCCGCCACCGCCGTCGTGCCGGGCAGGCTCTTGAGGATCTTGTAGTAGGTGGCCGGCCAGTTGACGATGGCATCGAGATCGCCGGCCTTGTAGTCCTGGATCATCGAGTCGGTGTTCTGGCTGATGACGAAGTACACCTCGTCGATCGTGGGTGGACCGCCGAGCTCCTGAGGGTAGTCGTGATTGGCCGCGAGCCTGACCCACTTGCCCTTCTCCAGCTGTGCGACTTTGAACGGACCGGAGCCGATCATGGGCCAGTTCTTGAACCCCCCGAGGTTCTCGGGGTCGGCCGTCTTCCAGATGTGTTCGGGCAGGATGGGGATGTAGAGAGCCAGCATGCCGGCGTTGGGCTTGCGCGTCCTGATGACGAGCGTCGCGTCGTCGGGGGCAATGACGCTGGTCACGCCGGTGAGGTACTGGGCGTAGGCGGCGTCCTGCGTGTCGAGGATGAGGTTGTAGGTGAAGGCGATGTCGCGGGCGCTCAGAGGCACGCCGTCCTGCCACTTCATCCCCTCGATGATGTGGAAGGTCCACGTCCTGCCGTCGGCCGAGGTCTCCCAGCTGCGCGCCAGATCGGGGACGGGCCTGTACTCCCGGTCGTACCAGGTGAGGAAGTTGTAGCCCAGGCGAAAGCACTCCCACGACGGGCCGCTCCAGGCGCTGAAGGGGTTGATGCCGTCGAAGTCCTCGAGGATGCCGATGCTGTACGTGATCGCGCCCGGAGACGGCGACGCCACTGCTGCCGACGCGACGAGCGGGACGACCAGCGACGCGGCGAAGGCGATCGC
>JAPLCL010000201.1 GCA_026392265.1 Actinomycetota bacterium | reverse complement strand
ACGGCAACACCTACTGCACCACAGACGGCTGTGGCGTCGAGATCATCGACTTTTCGACGCGCGAGCGGCGGCAATCCACTAAGGCCGACCTTGCTGACGTGACCAGGATGCAGGACTACCTCTCGAGTATCGCCTTCTGGTGGCCCACGCTCAGCGCCGGCGATTGCGGCGAGACCGCGCAGCTGCACGAGCTCGACGCCGGCTGGAACAACACGGTCAAGCACCTGCAGGGCATGGTGAACGGCGCCCGCGAAGCGCGATACGCCGTGGAGATGGCCTCGGTGATCGCGGGGGGGTCGGACGAGCTGCGCCGCCGGCCCGTCATGAGCGACCTCATCGGCACGATCTCGCCGCTCGTCATCGACAAGGACGGCATCGAAGCGGCGCTCGTGTTCGCCGCGGCCGGCGTGCCTGTGACGTTCGTCACCATGCCGACGCTGGGCACGACGGCGCCGGCCACCAAGGCCGGCGCCTACGCGCTCGGCTCGGCGGAGCTGGTCGCAGCCACCGTGCTGCTGCAGCTCGCGCACCCCGGTGCGCCGGTGCTCCATTCCACGATGCAGAGCTGGGCCGACCCGAGCAGCGGCAACTTCGTGAGCTTTCCACAGGATGGGCGCAGCCGCGCCCTGGGCACCGAGCTCGCGCACCACTGGGGCGTGCCGGCGGAGTCGGCCACCTGCGGCACCGACTCGCCGGTGCCCGGCACCTGGCAGGCCGGCGTCGAGGAGGCGCTCGACTTCGTGCAGGCCGCGCAGGAGGGCTCGGAACTGCTGCCGAGCATCGGCCTCGTCAACGTCTACACGCTGTTCTATCCGGAGCACATCATTCTCGGTGACGACATCTACCACCGTGCTCGCTACGCGATCACGGATATCGAGCTCGACGACGAGGCGCTGGCCCTGGAGACCATCGCCGAGGTCGGCCCCGGCGGGCACTTCCTCGGTCACAAGCACACACGCCGGCATATGCGCGAGGCAGTCACGCCGGCGATCACGCATCAGCCGGGGCCCGACGGCGCCTTTCGCGATCCCCTCGAGGTGGCGCGTGAGAAGGCCGAGTGGATCTGGCGTGAGTATCGGCCCGAACCACTCGACCCCGCGCAGGCCGCAGAGCTCACGAAGATCCTCGCGGCGGCCGACGCCGAGCTGCGCGGCTGAGTCGCGTGGTGCGTAGCCGGGGCGTGGCGGTGGAATGCTCTGTGCACACCCTTCACAAGGAGCGAGGATGATCGTCGTGCGCTCGTCGACCGTGGTCGACGTCCCTATCGAACAGGCCGGGCACCACTGGGCCGATTTCGTGCGTCAGCGGCTCTCCGATCGCAACTTCGTGCCGGACGAGTGGCTGGTCAAAGACAACGCCTGCGGCGTGTTCGGCAGCGGCGACGTGACCTTCGAGCCGGTGAGCATCGCGCGCACGCGCGTCACGCTGTCGGTGCAGCTCGACTTGTCGCCGTCTGACGAAGCTACAGGCCCGGAGGTGGAAGAGACCTATCGCCGGGCGGTCGCCCATCTGGACCGCTATCGCGACTTCGCGGAGATGCGCTGAGCCTGGCGGCCGGTGGCCGGCCGGCGTAAGCTACCAGCCGATGAGCACTCGCGAACGTCTCACTGCCGTCATGGACGAGCTTGCTGCGCGGACCAGCGAGGAGAGCCGTGCCGGTATGGCGCGGTACGGCATCAACGTCGCCGACGCGTTCGGCGTCTCGGTGCCCGAGCTGCGGCGCCTGGCCAGGGCACTGGGCACCGACCACGACCTGGCCCTGGCGCTCTGGGACAGTGGCAACCACGAGGCGCGCCTGCTCGCAAGCATGGTCGACGACCCGGCCGCCGTCACCGAGGCGCAGATGGACCGGTGGGCTGCGGACTTCGACTCGTGGGACGTCTGCGATCAGGTCACGTCCAACCTCTTCGACAAGACGCCGTTCGCCTACGACAAGGTGGGCGAGTGGAGCACCGCCGAGGACGAGTGGATCAAGCGCGCGGCGTTCGCCACCGCGGCCGCGCTGGCTGTGCAGGACAAGAAGGCGCCCGACGAGCGCTTTCTCGTGATCCTCGCACTGGTCCGTCGCGAAGCGGGGGACGGCCGCAACTTCGTGAAGAAGGCCGTGAACTGGGCGCTGCGCAACATCGGCAAACGCAACGCGGCGCTGCACGCGGCGGCGATCGACACGGCCGAGGCCATCTTGGCCTCGGCCGACGCTCTCGCCGCCGTCGACCGCCGCGACCCGGCCGCGCGCAGCGCCCGCTGGGTCGCGCGCGATGCTCTGCGCGAGTTGCGCTCGAACAAGGTGCTGCGCCGCTTCTGAGCGCTGCGCTGGCCCAGTCTCCCATTCCGGTAGTAACATAGAGAACCTGCGCAGGTACGGCCCGCACTCACGGTCAGGAGGTCACGTGACGGCCTCGTCGACTACAGGCACCTATGGCTCGGCCGAGCGACGGCACCCGCGTCTGGTACGGCGCACGGCTTGGCTGCGGCGTCATTCCATTGCCGTGAGTGTGACGGCCGTCATCCTCATCGTGGTGGTCTTCTTTCTCGACGCCGGCGTACACCCCGTGACCATGGCGGGCTTCTACCTCGTGCCCCTCACGCTGCTGGCCCTGTCGGCGCGTGAGCGGCTCGTGGCCGCGGCCGGCGTCGTCTGTGGCCTGCTCACCTTGCTCGTCATGGTCTGGCAGGACGCTCTGGCGGCGAGCAACCTCTTCTACCTGCTCTACGGTGCCCTTGCCGGCGTGGGCCTCATCATCCTCGCCTATCTCATCCGCCGCCTTTCGACGATCAGTGACTATGCCACCCTGCGTGCCCAGCTTTCGGAGGCGGGTGCGGACATCCTCACGAGCGGCGGCACGCGCGACGACCTCGACGTGCTGCTCGAGTACGCCCTGGAGCGACTTGGCGAGCAACTCGATGCCACGGCCGGAGTGCTGCTCCTTCTTGAAGACGGCTACTGGCTCGGACGGGCCGGGTTCGGCCTCGGCGTCGACGCCCGCGAGATCGCCGCGGAGTACGGCGACATGGCTCTCTCCGCGGAGGCCATGCGCACGGAGACGACCGTGGCGCGCGATCTGACCGGCGGAGACCCCACACCGGGCCCGCTTGCCGCGCGCCTGCGTCTCGAGCGCGTCCTGGTCGTGCCCATGCGCGCCCTCGATCGCGAGGTCGGTGTGCTCGTGTACAACCGGCCGCAGGCCGCCGGCGACTTCGATCGTGAGCAGGTGAGCCTGGCGGAGCAGGTCGCCCGCTACCTTGGCGTCGCCGTGGACAACGTGCGTCTGATGCTCGAGCTCGGCGCCAAACGGCGCGATCTCGAACTGGTGCGCGACTCGAGCCTCGATTTCGCCCAGAGCCTGGACATGACCGAGGTACTCGAGGCCGTCGTCACACGGCTTCTCGACGCCCTCGGCATGCACGCCTGCGACGTGTACGAGGTGGACTTGGACGCCGGGGTGCTGCGCGTGCTCGTGAGTTTTGACGACCTGGTCTTCGACGACGGTGAATGGACCGGCCGCGAACTGCCGCTGGACCACTTCGCCGCCAGCGCCCTGGCCGTCTCCAGCCGCCGGCCCGTGCTCATCACGTCATTGGATGATGCGCGCCTCAACGACGCCGAGCGCGAGCTCCTGGAGAGGCTCGGCCACCACACTCAGCTCAGCATCCCCCTGCGTATCCGCGACCGCGTGATCGCGCTGGTCGAGCTCTTCGACCGGGACGCACGTGACCTCAGCGACGAGGAGATCGATCTGGCACGCACGATCTGCCGGTTCGCGGCTCTCGCCGTGGACAAGGCAAGGCTGTACGACCGGCAGCGCGTCACCGCGGAGAGAAGCGACCGGCTGGCGCGGCGGCTCCAGCGTCTGCAGTCGTTTGCCGTCGATCTCAACCGGCGCCTCGACCGCGCCGACCTTCAGGACGTCCTGGACGAGGTCGCCCACGCGGCGGTCGATCTGCTGCGCGTGCGCACCGCGGCCGTGCTCAGCGGATCCGGCGACTATCTCGCGGTCCGTTCGCTGGCCCTGGCGGGCGAGGCTTCGCCGGCCCGCCTCGCCGTCGCCGAGAGCGAGCTCCTGGTGCGCTGCCGCGAGGCCCTGGCGGCGCCGGCCGACGAGACCATGGCCGGTGGCGAGCTCGTCACGATCGTCGTGGCCCAGGCCGACGGTCTGCTGTTCGCACCGCTCGAGAGCGAGGCTCCGCAGCAAGCGTCGACGCTGGTGGTGGCCGACAAGCACGAGGGTGAGTTCGACGACGAGGACCGCCTGCTCGTGGCGACGCTTGGGGCGCAGCTCAGCGCGAGCCTGCACAACGCCACGGCGTATCAGCGTGAGCACGCCATCGCCGAGACCTTTCAGCAGGCGCTGCTCATGGAGCCGCCGGCGATCCCCGGCATCGGCGTCGGGGTGCGGTACCGCGCCGCCACAGACACGGCCCGTGTGGGCGGCGACTTCTACGACCTGGTGACCCTGGGGCCGGGCCGCCTGATGGTCATCGTCGGCGACGTGTGCGGCAAAAGCCTGAGCGCCGCGGCGCAATCGGCCGTCGTGAGGTACATGCTGCGCGCCTACGCCGCCGAGGGATCGCCGGGAGAAGCGCTCTCCCGGCTGAACGCGGCGGTCATCGCGCAGACCCCCGACCAGCCCTTCGTGACCTTGGTGGTCGCTTACATCGACGTGGCGCGACACATGTTCGAGTACGCCGTGGCCGGCCATCCGCGGCCCATCGTCCTGGCCGGCCACGGCCAATTCCCCGTGCCGGGCGAGGGCAACGTCCCAGTAGGTATCTTCCGTGGAGCCGTTTACCCGACGAACCGCGCCATCCTTCCCGACGATACCTGCGTGGTGCTGTACACCGACGGCATCACCGACGCGCGCATCGGTGGTGTGTTGTTCGGCGAAGCGCGCCTCCGCGAGACCGTGCTGCAGCACCTCGGCATGCCCGCCCAAGAACTGGCAGATGTCATCCTCGAGACGGTCAAGGACTTCGCCGGAGGCGTGCTGGCCGACGACTGCGCGGTGGTGACGATCAAGCTGCCGTGAGGGGCAGGGCTCCGCTCGGCGTCGTCAGCCGCGGCTGACGACGGTGGCCATCGCGTCGGCCACGGCGAGCACGCGGGCGCGGCGGCCGAGCTGCGCTTCTGCCGCGGCGACGGCCGCGTCGACGGAGTCGAACGCGGCCACCCCGAACGGCTCCAGAAAGTCGGGATCCACGGCGCCGACCACAGCCAGGCGGAAGCGCTCCAGCACACGGGCCATCATGAAGGCGCGCTGACCGCCGGGGCCGAGCGGCTCGCGGAGCCCTCGCGCGACGAGCTCGGCCGGCGAGGATGCCGCGGCCAGCACGTCGGCGAAGTTGCGCTCGCCGGGTCCGTCGCCGGCGCCGCCGGGCAGATCGGCGCACACCACGAGGAGTCCGCCGTCGGCGAGCGCCGGGCCGGCGGCCAGGCCGATGTAGGTGGCTGCGCGGCTGGCCTGATAGAAGTTGTGGCTCTTGGGCGCGTGCACGCCGGCGAGGATGATGTCGAAGGGCTCATCGACGGCGCGCAGCCAGGCGTGGATGTACTCCTCAGCCAGCGAGGCCTGTACGGCAGTCGGCTCGCCGGCGGCGAGCGCCGCCGCCTCACCACGCTCGTTCACCACGACGTTGACGGCCCACGCCAGGGGCGTGCGCGCGGCGATCTCGCGGAGGGCCTCGTGAAAGGGGTTGCCCGTGAGGCTCCCCACGGCGACGCCCGCCGCGCTGACGAACGCCGGGCGGTGCGTCCAGGCGATCGTCTCGTGACCGGCGCAGCCGATGGCGACGCCCTTCACGCCGCCGGAGAACCCGGCGTAGAGGTGCGGCTCGACGACACCGACCGTGACGGCAAGATCGGCCGCGGCGACGCGGCGCGCGATCTGCACCGGCCCGCCGCCCGACGTGAGACCCAGGTCCACACACGTCGTCTCCAGGCCCTGCGCGTCCTCGATCCGTACGCGCCCCGCCAGCGGCCTTCCGGCGAGCGCCGCCCGCTCGGCGACCGACGTGGTGCGGTGCAGTCCGCATCCGATGACCACGGTGATGCCGTCGTCGGGGACTCCGGCCTCGCCGAGCTCCTCGACGAGGAGCTCGAGGACCGCCGGGCTGGGGCACGGACGCGAGGCGTCGGGGATGGTCACGGCCACCGTAGCGGCGCCGCGCGCCAGCTGACGCAGGCGCGGCGCGGCTAGAGGGTCGGCCAGGGCGCGTTGCACCGCGCGGTCGACGTCGTCGACTCTCGCGAGGAGGGCAGGCGGCTCGAATGCATCGGCGCGTGGGACGAGCAGTCGGGCCGCGCCACAGAAGACCCAGGGGCCGGCGCTCACGCCGGCGGCTCCCCGTCGGCCGGTGTGCCTGCCGGCAGCGTGGAGCCCGCGCGCCACCACAGGCCGAACATGACGAGGACGCCAACGAGTGGGACCAGGGCGGCAAGGAAGCCGACAATGAGCCAATTGAGCAGGTCACCGGCGGTCCTGCGCGCTGCGAAGTACCCGAGCAGCATGCAGATCACCATCTGAGGGCCGAGCGCGTAGAAGTACCAGCCGGTCTTGTAGGCGATCCAGGCCAGGCTTGCGACGGTCATCGTCCGTACACGATCAGCAAGCGCCGGACCGTGGCGCGCAGATCGGCGACCGCCTCCGGCGGCGCCACCGGGCGCGCCTGGTCGGCGAAGCGCAGCAGGTGATGCGTGAGCCAGCGCTCGTCCACGTAGGGCTGCTCGGCGAGACACGAACCGTCCGCGAGCGGCCGCACCGGCTGGCGTTCGGCGATCCAGCGATGCACCGCCGGGCTGTACCAGATGGTGGCGGTCCGGGGCGCATAGCTCCCCGAGGCGGGAATGCCCTCGCGCCGGTAGAGCTCCAGTTCCACGTCGGCCCGCGGCTCGAAGCACTCATCGAGAAGCCGCGCCGACTTCGTGGTGGCCACACGGAACACGCGCCTGCCGCCGGCGGTCCGGCACCAGCAGACGTAGTACCACTCGCCGCGGCTGTGCACGAGAAGGTACGGCTCCACGGTGCGCCGGCCGATCCGCTCGGTGCCCTCGGTCCAGTAGTCGATGTCCAGCAGGCGACGCTGGACGATGGCCGCGTTGACCGCGTCGAGCACGTCGTCGGCGGGAAGGAGCAGATCGCTGCTCACCAGCGTCGAGGTCGCGCTCTCGCGCACGCCGCGAAGTTTGGCGGCGGCGCCGGCCAGAACGGCGCCCGACGCCGAGGGAAGCTGGCCGCCGACGAGCTCGATGGCGAGAAGCAGCGTGTCGGCCTGAAGTGGAGACAGGCGTGCCGGGCGGGCGAAGGCGGGGCCGGCGAGCTCGCAGGAGACGGCCAGCTTCGTGCGACCCTTGTACTCGGCGTAGAGGAGCGTGCCGTCGCCGCCGAAGTTGACGAGGTTGAGCAGGCGGACGTCGGCGCGGAGCTCCTCAGCGGAGACGCCGAGGTCGGCGCGGATGGTGGCGACCTCAAACAGCGCCTCGTCGCCGGCGCAGCTCTGCAGTAGATACGTGGTGAGCGTCGCGAGTCGCGTGAAGCGGTCGACCTCCACGCGCCAGTCGTTGGCCGGGCGCCGCCGGCGGCGCCCGGCGGCGGGCGCAGCGCGGCCGGCGGGCGTCAGTGGAGGAGCCTGCGGCGGCTCGGCGTCGAGCAGGCGGTCAAGGCTGCGGAGCTGCCCCGCCACCTGCTCGCGCAGCTCGGCCGGCTCCAGGAGCTCCGCCGCGTCGGCCAGCCCGAGCAGCCACCCGAGGAGCGGCCGCGCGTCGGCGTAGGGCGTGCCGTAGAAGATGCCGCCGTCCTCCAGACGCTCGATGGCGCCGCAGTGCCCCCAGCGCGCCTCGACCCACCAGGCCATCTCGGGGGCGACGCGGATGCGTGCAGTACCCACCGGCTTCGCCAGCTGCCAGGGGGGGCGGTCGCGGTAGGCGCCGATATTGAAACCCTTCGGCGTGTCGAAGTCGTGGGGCGCGCGCGTCGCGTGGGTGACTCGAGAGCGGATGCGCGACAGGCGAAACGTGCGCTCCGCGCGGCGCAGGTGACACCAGCCGATGAGGTACCACTCGCCGGCGACCAGCTGCAGGCCGTAAGGATCGACGGTGCGCTCCAGCTTCTGATCGCGGCTGATGGCGTAGTACGCGAAACGGACGGTCTTGCGTTCGGCGATGGCGGCCTGCAGCTTGGGCAGCACGGTCGCCGGGGCGGCCGTCTCGGGGACGACCGTCAGTGGCGGGACCTCGGCGTCGGCGATGAGCTCCGGACGCCCTTGAGCCAGGCTGAGCAGCGCCAGACGCAGCGGCTGCGAATACGCGAAGCGGCCCTCCAGGACGGCGAGACACGTGGCCAGCGCCGTGAGCTCCTCGCCGCTAAGCTCGACCGCCGGCAGGTAATACGCGTTGGCCGGCAGGCGATACGTCTCGCCGGCGCCACCCTGCGCATCGGCCTCAGAAGTGATCTGTATGCCGAGCCCGGCGAGCTCCGTGCGGTCCTCGTAGAAGCGGCGCTTGAACGCCTCCTCAGTCATCGTCGGATAGCCTTCGACGCGGCCGCGGATCTGCGCGACGCTCACCGGCTGGCCGCGGCGGCTGAGCAGCAGCGCGACCAGGGAGAGACGGCGCACGAGCTTGTCGGTGTCCTTGCTGAGGTCTTCCTCGCGGACCTTCTTGCTGCTCATCGGCGGCGCTCCGGTGGTAGAGGGTGAGGCGCGGGCGGCGGCCGTGCCGCCCGCGCCTCATGCTACCGCACCCGGAACGGGGAAGGGGAGAGGCCGCGCCGCCGCGCCGGCCTCGTCACGCGGCGCGCCCCCTACTGCGCCGCGGCCACCCGCGCCGCCGCGGCGCTGATGGCGTCAAACTCGGCGCCGAGGTCGGCCGGGAACGGCGTAGGCTCGGCGGCGAGGATCGCAGCCACCTTCTCCTGCGCCTTCTCTGTCGTGCTCCTGGCGCCGGCGTTCTTCCAGGCATCGTAGCTACCGGTCTCGCCGAGCTTGGCCGACCACAGCTCACGGACGTGCTCGCGGGTGTGGTTGTCAAACAGGTAACTGCCGTTGAAGCCCATCTTCTTGATGAGATCGACGGCCAGCGTCTCCTCGCTCACCTCGATACCGGTCAGGATCCGCTTGACCATGCCGATGATCTCGTCGTCGACGACCATGTTCTCCAGGCAGAGGATGCGTGAGCCGTCGAGCAGGCCGGTGCCGAACGTCACGTCGGCGCCGTTGGCATAGGCCATGAACATCGCCAGCGTGTTCTCGTAAGCGCTCTGGATGCCCGGCTCCTTGGCGGTGGTGGCGCCGGCGCCGTACCAGGCTGGCACGCCGTAGAAGTCGGCCATATGGCCCTGACAGCTTCTCAGCAGCAGGGCCTCCGGCGAGTTACTCGCGTAGGCGCCGGAGCTCATGTACATCGCCGTCGGGCCGCCGCCGTGGATGACCTTGGCGCCGGGGTGGGCGAGTTGCACCAGAGTCGCCCCACTGAGGAACTCAGCGTTGTTGACGACCGCCGAGCCGGCGATGGTGACGGGGCCGGTCGCCCCGAGGATGGGCATGGGGTAGAAGCTCACGGGGATGCCGGCCTCGGCCAGCACCAGGGCGAGGTCCATGCCGAAGCGCTCCTGGTGGAGCGGGCTCACGGTGCAGATGATGGCCGTGAACATCGGCCGGCGCTTCAGCTCTTCTTTGCCGCCGGCCAGAGCCTCGGCCATCTTGATGAGGCTGCGCGCCTCCCAGTCCTCCTTGATGCTGACGACGATGTTGTGCTTCTCGCTGTTCCGCACGCAGGCGTCGAACTCGTG
>JAPLCL010000230.1 GCA_026392265.1 Actinomycetota bacterium | reverse complement strand
CGCTTTGCTGCGCGCGCCGATCACCGCCCCCCCGATCTCGAGACCCACCTTGTGGACGACGCCGAGGATGTTGCGCGTCGCCGGGTCGGCGTCGGGGCCGAGCACGAAATCGGGCGCCGCGAGGGCGTAGAAATGGGCGATATGGCTATGGATGAAATGCGCCTGGTAGTACATGTCTCGCAGCTTGTGGGCGAGCGGAGCGACCTCGCCGCCGAAGCATCCGTCCACGGCCTTGGCGCTGGCCATGTGGTGGCTCGCCGGGCAGACCCCGCAGATGCGCGTGACGATGCGCGGCAGCTCTTCGATGGGCCTTCCGACCACGAAGCGTTCGAAGCCGCGGAGCTCGGGAATCTGGAAGAAGGTGTCTGCAACGGCTCCGTCGTCGTCGAGGTAGATGTCGATCTTGCCGTGGCCCTCGAGACGGGTGATGGGATCGATGCTGATTTGAGTCGTCATCGCCGGTGGCTCCTTTGCAGGGGGGACGCCGCGACACTGTAGCGGTTGGCGAAGCTCGTGAAGTCGGGCAGCGAGAGCAGGATCTTATCGATCTCGACCGGCTCCTTGCTGTCGATGATCGACGCGACCGCCGAGAGCAGCTTGGCCCCCTGGTCGACGACGCCGGGCGCCGGACCGTAGCAGCCGCGGCAGGGGATGCCGCTGTTGGGGCAGCGCACGCCGCAGCCCGAGCGCGTCGCGGAACCGGCGCACAGGATGCCCTGCTCCATGAGGCACACCTCCGGGTCCTGCATGATCTCCCACGGCCGGTTGAAGCGCTTGATCTTCTTCTCCTCGCTCTTGGTGCGCGTACAGTCGTCGCAGAGGGCGCGCTCGTAGGCGCCGACCACGCTGCCCTTGGGTGGCGCCTCGGCCTGGCCGGTGAGCGCCTGGACGAGGGCGGTGATGGCGGCCTTGGCTTGGCCGGGCTGCGGCGGGCAGCCCGGGACGTAGTAGTCCACGTCCACGACCTGATCAAGCTTGTAGACGCGTGAGTAGAACTCGGGCAGCTCGAGGTCGTAGCCGTTCAGCGACGTGCGCGGCCGCGGCACCGTCGTATTGCCCGGCTGAAGGGACGCGTTGTTCAGGTAGGCGCGCTCCATGATCTCTTCGCGGGGCACCAGGTTGGCGAGCGCCGGGATGCCGCCCATATAGGCACAGGAGCCGTAGGCCACGAACACCTTGCTCTTCCGGCGCAGGAGGTGGGCGATCGCCTCGTTCTCGGAATTACGCACGGCGCCGTTCATGATCGCCACGTCGATGGCGCCGTCCGCCAGCGCCTCGATGTCCTTGTACTTGCCATCCGTGGCGATGGGCCACAGGCGGATGTCGGCAGCCTTGTCTATCTCGAGGATGAACTCGTCGGTGTCGAGGATCGAGACGTCGCAGCCGCCGCAGGCTGCGCCCCAGTAGATCGCGATCTGCAGCTTTTCGTCAGCCACGTCTCACCTCTCCGCCAAGTCCGCTTCGAGCGCCGCTTTCACCGGGCTGGGCCCGAGGGCGCGCACGCGCTCCGTCATGTCGTTCACGATGTCGGCGAAGCGCTGCCCCTCGCTGGCGCTGACCCACTCGAGGCGCACGCGCTCCTCCTCGATGCCGTAGTCGGCGAGCAGGCTCTTCAGCAGCGGGTAGCGCCGCATCATCTTGTAGTTGCCTTCGGAGTAGTGACAGTCACCGGGGTGACAGCCGCAGATCAGCACCCCGTCGGCGCCGTCGTGGAGCGCCTTGAGCACGAAGGTGGGGTCGATGCGCGCCGAGCACATCACGCGGATGATGCGCACGTTGGGCGCGTAGTGGAT
>JAPLCL010000282.1 GCA_026392265.1 Actinomycetota bacterium | reverse complement strand
CGGCCGTCCGCCTGAGCCGCGCCGAGATCGAGGCGATGACCGACGGCCTGACGGGCCTGTACAACCATCGCTACCTGCACGAGCACCTGGCCGAGGAGTTGAGCCAGGCGCGCCACGAGAGTCACGGCGTGGCGCTCCTCTTCTGTGATCTCGACTTCTTCAAGGAGTACAACGACCGCTTGGGGCACGCCGCCGGCGACACCGCGTTGCGGGCCACGGCGCGCATCATCGAGAGCTGCACGCGTCGCGCCGACCTGGTCGCGCGCTACGGCGGCGAGGAGTTCGTCGTTGTTCTGCCCGGGGCAGAGGAACCCGAAGCCGTGGAGATCGCCGGGCGCATCCGCGCTGCGGTGGCCGAGCACCACCAGGGCGATGGGGGCCTGACCATCAGCATCGGCGTGGCCGTCTATCCCGAGTCGGCGGAGACCAAAGAGGGCCTGCTCGAGGCCGCCGACCGGGCGCTCTACGTCGCCAAGCGGCTCGGCCGCGACCGCGTCGTGGCGGCCGGATCCGCCGGCGACTGACGCTTGCCGCCGCGCTTCACCCCGTGTGCATGAAGTTGATCACGTCGCCATCCTGGACGACGTACTCTTTGCCCTCGGTGCGCAGCAGCGCCTTTTCGCGGGCGGCGTGAAACGAACGCAGCTCGATGAGGTCGTCGATGTTCACGACCTGAGCACGCACGAACCCGTGCTCGATGTCGCTGTGGATGCGCCCCGCGGCCTGCTTGGCCGTCCAGCCGCGGGGCAGCTGCCAGGCCCGCGACTCGCTGCTGCGGAAGTCGCCGGTGAAGAACGTGATGTAGCCGAGCACCTCGTAGGCCGCGCGCAGGAACACGTCGATGGCTCCTGCTCCGTCGGCACCGAGCGCGGCGCGGAACTCGGCGGCGTCGTCGGGTTCGAGGTCGGCGAGCTCAGCTTCGAGGCGCGCGGCGACGGCGACCACCTGGTCGCCGCGGGCGCGCGCCCACTCGACGAACGGGGCGTGGGCGACGAGCGCCTCCGCCGCGCCCACATCATCGTCGGTGTTGAAGACGAAGAGGACCGGCCGGTCGCTGACGAGCGCGAGCTCGCGGAACAACGGCCCGTCGTCGGGATGACGCTCCACGCCGCGTGCCAGGCGACCTTGCTCAAGGGCGGCGAGCAGGTCCACGAGCGTCGCCAGCTCGCGCTGTGCTGCTTTGTCGCCGCTGCGCGCCGCCTTGCGCGTCTTGTCGATACGGCGCTCGACGAGCTCGAGGTCGCCGAGCACGAGCTCCGTCTCGACGAGGTCCACGTCTGCCCTGGGGTCGACGGTCTCGCGCACGTGGGCTACCTCCGGGTTGGCGAACACGCGGATCACGTGCGCTACGGCGTCGACCCCACGGATATCGGCGAGAAACCGGTTGCCAAGGCCCTCGCCACGGCTGGCGCCCTCCGCCAGGCCGGCGATGTCGACGACGTCGATGGTCGCGTTGACCTTGCGGGGCGTCTCGAGGACCTCGTCGAGGCGGTCCAGCCGCGGGTCGGGGACCGCGACCACGCCCATGTTGGACTCGGCCGACGTGTAGGCGTAGGCGGTGGCTGCCGCGTTGGCGTGGGTGAGGGCATTGAACAACGTCGTCTTGCCGACGTTGGGGAGGCCGACGATGCCGAGTTTCACGGGCGTTTCTCCAGTTTGCTGGTGAGTAGGGTCTCGAGGATGCGGGAGAGGTCGGCGAGCTGCCTCTTGACGCGTCCCGGATAGGAACGGTCGATGAAGGCCACCGTGTCCCTGCGGCTGTGCCACAGACGGCCGCCGCTGCCGGTGGCCGCGAGGCCGGTGTCGCCCGCCGTCCAGTCCGTCGCGGTGAACGCCGCCGTGGCGATATCTTGGAGGGAGAACGGCTCATCGTCGCTGGGCGCCAGGGAGACACCCGCGGGGCGATGCTTGCCGGCCGGGCTGGTACCCAGCGGGATGCCCAGGCTCTTGGCTGCCGTGAGCGCGTCGTCGCGCAGCCAGGTCGGGCCGCCAAAGCGGCTGGTCACCGAGAGTGATGTGCCGCCGGCCACGGCGTCGAGGTCGATCATGCCGATGGTCGCGCGCCGCTCCAGGTCGCTCCTGGCGCGCACGTAGTAGCTGGACCCGAGCAGACCCTTCTCCTCGGCGCCAAAGGCGACGAACACGATGGTGTACGGCGTGTCCTGCGACTTGATCCGCGCCGCGGTCTCGAGGAGCAGCCCCGTGCCCGTGGCATTGTCGGAGGCGCCCTCGCCGATGGGCGCCGAGTCGGCGGGGGCGCCCACGATCAGCCGCGTGGCCGACGCCC